>CAYYAN010000161.1:0-4447 GCA_964469825.1 uncultured Chthoniobacter sp.
AAGTGATGAAATATTAGGGCTAGCAAGAGCTTTTTTATGGATGCTGATTTTTAGCGTTCCTTCTTTATTAGCTAAGGAAAATGTTGATCCTTCTTCTCATCCTATTAGGGTTGTTGCTGCAGAAAACTTTTATGGGAATATTGCTCAGCAAATAGGAAAGAATCGAGTAATTGTTACTAGTATTATAAATAGCCCTAATCAAGATCCTCATGAGTTTCAACCGACGGCAGCTGTTGCTAAAGCTGTTGCTGATGCCGATATCATTATTAAAAATGGAGTTGGTTATGATTCATGGATCGATAAATTGATTGCTACAAAAGGAAATCCGAATTGCATAGTCATTACTGTTGCAAGTTTTGTTAAAACAGAACCAAGAGAAAATCCTCATCTTTGGTATAATCCAGAGACAATGGTTCTCCTTGCTGAAAAGTTAGCACAGGTTTTGAAAATGCCTTCCTCTGCTGTTGCTTTTGACGAAGAGATGAAACCACTTTTTGAGAAAATCAATTTTTTAAAAACACATTATCCTAATCTTCTTGTAACAGCAACGGAGCCTCTTTTTACGCCAATGGCAAAGGTATTGGGTTGGAAAATGGTTAATGAAGACTATCAATGGGCTGTTATGAATGAGATAGAACCAAGCTTTCAGCAGATTGTTGACTATCAGGAGAGCCTCAATAACCAAAAAGTAAGACTTCTTTTTTATAATAAGCAAGTGACCAATCTTTCTGTGCAGCAATTACAACGATTGGCAGAAAAAAATAAAATTCCTGTTATTGGGATTACAGAATTACAACCTCTAGATGCTCCTACTTATCAATCGTGGATGATTGCCCAACTCAAGAGTGTCGAGCATGCTTTGGTGCCATAAAATGAAGACAAACGATTCCATTATTCACCTTGCTGACGTTTCCTTAAAAGTAGGACAGAAACTCATCCTCAATGAGGTAAATGCGACTATTCATGCTGGAGAATTTATTGGAATTTTTGGGCCAAATGGCTCGGGAAAAACAACATTAATGCGCGCTTTGCTAGGGTTAACTCCTGTTGTTGCAGGGAAAATGACTTTGTTTGGAGGTCCGGTAAAAAAAGGTTCTCGCTTGATTGGTTATATGCCACAAACGATTACAACTGGTGATACAGCCAGATTAAGTGTTCGTGCAATGATCATGGCTGTTCAGTCAGGAGAGCATTGGGGCATGCCGAGTTATAGTACCGCAGCTGTTCAAGAGGTTGATGAAGTGTTAGAACTTGTTGAGCTTCATCATCTCGCAGAAGCTCCTTTTTATCAGCTTTCTGGTGGAGAAAAGCAACGAGTACAACTTGCGCAATCTTTATTGGGAAAGCCAAAACTACTTTTGCTCGATGAGCCGCTAGCCAGTCTTGATCCTTATCATCAACAGCAGCTCGTTAGTATTATTGAAAATGTTAAAAAAATAACAGGAACGACGATTCTTTTTATTGCTCATGATATTAATCCGCTTCTTCGCGTGATGGATCGTATTTGGTATTTAGCAGGAGGAAAAGCAGCTCTCGGTACATTAGAAGAAGTCCTTTCCAATAATGTCTTAAGTCATCTTTACAATGCTGCTATGAGAGTTGTTCGAGCGGAGGGTCACATTTTTATTATTAATGCAGATAGTAATGTTGTTGAAACAACATGTTGTCACCATTCTTATGTTTGATTATCTTCACTACGAATTTATACGCCATGCTCTCATTGCAGGTTCTTTAGCAGCTATTCTTGGTGCTATTGTTGGCTACTTTGTTGTTTTGAGGCATGTTGGTTTTGCTGTTCATGCACTCGCTCATATTGGTTTTACCGGGGCAACTGGAGCTGCGATGTTGGGGCTAACATCTCTGGAAGGAATGTTGACTATTGCGATCATTGCTGGAGCGATGATTGGTGCTATAGGAGAGAGGTTGCAACGGAGTGATGTCGCTATTGGAATGGTTCTCTCTTTTGCTTTAGGAATTGGAATGCTTTTTCTCTCGTTCTATCAAGGATTTTCTGGACAAGCCACAAGTATTCTTTTTGGAAATATTTTTGGTATCGCCTACGAGCAAATTATTCAAATGCTCTTTCTTTTTTTCATGACGATGACGTTTTTATTAATAGGATCAAGGCGACTTCTATTTGCCAGTCTGCATCCTGATTTGGCGGAAGCAAGAGGAATATCTCTCACCTATTTGTCCATAAGTTTTATGCTTTTGATTGCTGTTGCCGTTAGTCTTGCAAGTCAAGTTGTTGGGATTCTTCTTGTTTTTGCTTTGGTGATCGGACCAGCTAGCATTGCAATACGATGGACGCGTTATTTTTGGAGTGGATTTTTAGGATCCGTTGCTATTTCAGTAGTGACAGTTTGGGTTGGAATTTTTTTAGCATGCTTTACTAATTGGCCTCCGAGTTTTTGGATTACGGGCATTCTTTTTTTAAGTTACATTGCTACAGAAGTCATTAACCCGAATAATTCACGGGAATGAAAATCATTTTCAATAGTGCAAGTCGAGCAAAGACTGTTCTATTACTATTTTTATTTTTTATTTGGTCACTAAAAGGTGATCCCGTGCTGATTTCTGAGCCGGAATTAGAAGTTCGGCAGTTCAAGCCATGGACACAATCGGATACACTAACGGAAGATTGGTTGGGGTATGAAAAAAAACTTGAAAAGCATGGTGTCAATATTGGTGTTTCTACAGTTAATGAAGTTTGGGGTAATACGATGGGAGGAATTAAATCGGGGTGCGTGACAACTTCTTTACTGCAAGGAGCAACAACCGTAAACCTAGAAAAACTGATTGGATGGAAAGGAGCCAGTTTTTATTCACGGTGGCTTTATCTCTATGGACAAGACCCTTCTGCCAACCTTCTAGGTGATGTCTTTATCGTTTCTAATATTGCTGGTTATAGCACTTTTCGAAACATTGACCTCTGGATAGAGCAAAAATTTTTAGATGAAAAAATAGCATTTCGTGTCGGACAAATGGAAGCTGACTCTGACTTTGCAATTTCAGATTATGGTGCGCTTTTCATCAACTCAACTTTTGGATGGCCGGCTTTCCTTTATACAAGCATTCCTAACGGCGGTCCGAATTATCCTGTTGGTGCTCCTGGTGTCTATTTAAAGTTAAAACCGATAGAGCCAGTAACATTAAAATTTGCTGCTTACCAAGGAAATGTCTATGAGCAAAGTGTCAATAATCATGGCTTCAACTGGAACTTGAGTTCAGAAAATGGATTCTTCTACATGAGCGAGGCAACTTATCATTACGAAGAAAGTACAATGCCAGGTCAAGTAAAGGTTGGAGCCTGGTTTTTTTCAGGATCTTTTCCAAGTATGAATAATCCTAATGCGACGCTTTGGGGAAACACAGGTTACTATGGTATTATTGACCAGATGCTCTATCGATCTTCTTGTTGTCACGGGGAATGTCATAAGTTAAATGATGAAGGCTTGGGTGTTTTTGGACGTATTTCTTATGAGCCATCAGACCGTAACTTTATGGATTTTTATTGCGATACAGGATTTAACTGCAAAGGAATTTTGCCAACGCGGCATAACGATATTTTTGGAGTAGGTTTTGCGTATGGACAAGTCAGCAACGGGATGAGAAGTCCTCAAAGCGATCTCAGTAGTAGTCCTATTTATACACCGCCTGATGGATCTGCAACAGCGCTCAATTATGAAATGGCTTTTGAGACAACTTATGTTGGAGTAATCACGCCATGGTTGACACTCCAGCCCGACTTACAATATATCATTCATCCTGGTGCCTCTTCGCAACTTGGAAATGCTTTGGTGCTAGGTCTCCGTGCAACAGTTGTATTTTAGAGTAACTCCTAGCCCGGATGTCCGTAAGGAAATCAGAGATAACTCACTTATTGATAAATGGTTATCTACAAGTACTGGGGTTAACAAAACATCGGCTTACGTTCTCGATGTCGTTCCCGCGTAAGCGGGAAGGGGAATTCACTTTTGAAGAGGTCTCTCTTAATAAGTAGAGCTTTCTAGATCATGCCAATTGTTAATAGGATTAAATTCTGAATTTTCTAGACTGGAATTAGGATCAAAGAATTTTTGAAGGAAAGCATAATATTTAGGTTGTTGTTCTTGGATTTCTTCTCGTGAAAAAGGGTGCACATTACTTTTTCCACCGAGATAAGCTACAGCAGTGCATGCAAAGAATTCCTTATAGTTATAGAAAAGATACTCTTCAGGACGGTAGGGGTGTTTTGCTGAAAAGGGGTCGGGGTCTAACCAATTTTCTACGTTCTTAAAATAGCCATAACAGTGGCGTTTTTTAGCATCATTATAAAAATCTATAATTTCTGAATTTATGAATCCAGAAGGAGCATAGGTATCATGAACGAGATGCATGAATTCATGGAGTAATGTATCGCCAGGAATAAAACCTTTAGAAGGATTAAGACATAGAGCAGCATTTA
>CAYYAN010000162.1:0-4431 GCA_964469825.1 uncultured Chthoniobacter sp.
TACGGGCCCCGCAACGCTATAAGGCGTGAGGCGCGGTCCCCCAACTCTACCTGTTATCATTTCTCCCGAATCAATTCCGATACGAACATCGAGTCGTTGTTGCCAACGTACATCACATTGATAGTTGAGTTCATCAAGGCGCAGCAGCAAATCATAAGCTGCTCTTGTCGCCGTGGCTCCATGATTTAATGAGCCCTCAACAGAAAGAGGAACTCCAAAAACAACACGCAAACTCTTTCCAGAACATTGCTCAAGATATCCTCCGACTTCCACAAGAAAATCAGAAGCTACCTGTAAATAAAGATTTGTCATCGCAACATAGTCTTCAGGTTTTAACAACTCCATTAACTCGGCATTATTATTGAGCGAACAGACTAAAAGACTTCCTTCTTTACGTTCACCTAAAAATGCTATCGAGCTCTCTCCATTTACAAGTTTTCGAAGCAGAGAACGGTTGAGGCGTTCTCCTATCAAGAACTGAAGACGTGGATAACGACCACCAATAGCTGTTTTTAAAAATAGTAGTGAGAATAGGTATCCCAATATCAATGTGGCCAGTGCAGGAAAAGGAGAAACCTCAACATGATAAAGCCCAAGAACTAGAGTTCCTGTGACTAAAAGAAATGCTGTTAAAAAAAGGAGCAACAATCGCTCTTTACGTAGTAGTAAATGAATGTTGATCCAAACAGTGAAAAAAGGAATAACAAAAAGAAAAAAAACTTGAATCCACTCTCTCTCCCCTGACTTTATCAAAGAAAATGGAAAAAGTTTTTTCCACATCAGGTCCAACGGCAAGAAATAACCTGCTAGTATCATCATTCCAACAACAACAGCAGAAAGGATTCCCAATAAAAGTGCGACTTTGAAATTTCTCATGCAATAATAGGATAGCCTGAAGGCTGAAGACTGAAGAATAAAAAGGCAAAACATTTTTTTATTTCCATCCTCATTTTTAGGTTTAGCATGTTAGTTTCTTATCTTACATAAAAAAATGTCATCTCATGCCCATCAACCTGTCAGCGTCGTCACCGGAGGCGCTGGATTCCTCGGATCGCATCTTACAGATCGTCTTTTAAAAGAAGGCCATTTTGTTATTGCTGTTGATAATTTTATCACAGGCAGTCCTCTCAATTTGGAACACCTTGCTGGAAACGATTCTTTTAAATTTATCCGACAAGATGTCACAGAATATATTTTTATTCCTGGCACGGTTGATTACGTCTGGCATTTTGCAAGTCCTGCCAGCCCGATTGATTATTTGGAACTTCCGATTCCAACACTCAAAGTCGGTTCGTTAGGAACTCATAATGCCCTTGGCCTTGCGCGTGAAAAAGGAGCTGCGTTCTTGTTAGCATCAACATCAGAGACTTATGGCGATCCACTGATTCACCCACAAACTGAAGACTACTGGGGCAATGTTAATCCCGTTGGACCCCGTGGTGTCTATGATGAGGCAAAACGTTTTGCCGAAGCCATTACCATGGCCTATCACACCTTCCACAAAATGGACACGAAGATCGTGCGCATTTTCAATACCTACGGCCCTCGGATGCGCCTGCGTGATGGACGCGTAGTCCCTGCCTTCATTGGGCAAGCTTTAACAAATCAGCCCCTCACCATTTTTGGAGATGGAAGTCAAACAAGGAGTTTTTGTTATGTTTCTGATTTAATCGATGGAATCTTCCGCCTCATGATGAGCGATTACCATTCTCCTGTGAACATCGGCAACCCTCGCGAAATGACGATTCGCGAATTTGGTGAAGAAATTTTAAAATTAACAGGAGCGAGCTCTTCGCTAGATTTTAAGCCCCTCCCCGTCGATGATCCTAAAGTCCGTCAACCGGATATCACTCGAATTAAAAAGACCATCGACTATTTTCGGTCGAGGGTGTAAACACGTCCAAAGGATAATTTTTGGACGCAGGCACTCAGACTACAGGCTGCAAGTTACAGGATAGTTTTAGTTTTTTGCCTTCTTTGCGGTTAATTTCTTGTCTTAAGTTGACGGCATTGGGGCTAATGATCATCCACGTTCAATGCCATAATAAAGAGCATTAGGGTGCTTTACCCGGTGATATTTATCAGGCCATCCTGTCTCACCTCTTTCCAGGGCATTATAAAGCACTCTTTCGGCCAAACTAGCTCGATAAAAATCAAATAAGTTGGTTTCATTTCCAAGATAATATGATGATGCCTTGTTGGCACCCCTTACACACATCCAAGCCATATCACGATCAGGATACGCGTTCCCCTTAGCGTATGAATCGTTGAAAAGATTTGAACTTTTTCGCATTAAAGATGCTGCTAAGTCAGCATAGTTTTGTGATGACCAATCATCTTCGTCAAAAATATGCTTTTGCTCTTGCGATAGTATTGCTGGATTATCTTCCCACTCTTTACGAGCACCAGCCAAAGCAAAAGCCCTCCCAATTTGTTTTAGTTCCTCAGCAGATTCTTCCTTAGATATTGATGATTGATAAGCGCTCTCTATCAAAAAACGTGCTGCTCGTACATGATAATAAGCAGCTTGAATGTTATTTTGACTGTTTACTCCTCTTTGGAGTTCTCTCATGGAAGCTAAAGTAGTTTGATATTGCTCACTCATCTGATCTCTATCTAATGGAACATCTGAAATTACTTTAGTAAGATCAAGTTCAGGGGTATCAGGGAGGATGACATTTTGCTCTGCCAATAGATAGTTAGGAGGCTTATCTGGCCTGTCTGTTAAAGCTTCATTAACATGATGAATCGAATGATTTGCTTTCTTTAAAAATTCATAAGCTGATGATTTTATTGCTTCTGAATTTTTCTCTATTTTCTCATCACTGCGACTTAACACCTCCAGAAACAACGTCATATACCTTAACTTTTCTTGTAAAGGAGAGAGCGGATTTCTGGATTGTTCACCAGTCTTTTTATCAGTCAAAATCTCTGGCTGATCCCTGTTGATGACAGCAACCTCATAATAGGTTTGGTTAAACTTCAAAGCGATGTCATGACAGAGATATTGAAAAATCTGTTTTTTTAAATCCGCTTGATCCTGCTCTATAGAAATTCTTTCACCGTTAAGAGCGGCTTCATCAAATAGCGCAGTGTTCACCAATTCAGTAATAGCTTCAAGATCGATTGAGACTGTTCCATCTTGGATTTTTTCAAGGAGTAGAGAGTCCGGAGCTAACTTCTTTATTCGATCTAGGGCAGCTTTACTCTGGCTTTTCAAGTCAAGAAACTCATGATCAAGATCAGGATCAGCAAAAAATTGGAACTCTGCTAAGCGTGGTACGTTTTCTACGAGTTTTCCTTTTTGTTCTTCTGGTGTTTCTTCTGATGTTTCTTCTCCTAATCTTTCTTTGTTGAAAACTGCTTTAGCGAGTCTGCTTCTTTGTTGTTCTAATCGCATCAATCTTGCAATGGATGAAGTGGGTTGATTTTTGTTTTCAAGATTGTTTTGTAACATTGGAAGATCAGAATCGATAGAAAAGTCTTTTTCTTTTATGGCATTGAGAATCGCAATTTTTTCTTGAGAAGACTTGGCCTTTTTAAAGTCTTCAACTAATTTTTGAGCTGACGGAGTCCCAGATAGCATCGATTTTAAGCAGGCACGAACTAATCTAGGATAGGAGTCGAAGGAATCCTCAGGAATATTTTTAGTAACTTCTTCTGCTTTGCGTAACAGAGCATCTATCCGATCTTTTGTTGGTAATATTTCAACCCGACCGTCTGTATCTAAACGATAGGGAAGATGATGGACTTCACAATAAGTTTGTTGGGCTTGACGAAGAACGCCCCGAAGATAATTCTCTTGTTCTCCTTGAGGTTGAGTTTGAAAGGCACTGATCTCTTTAATTTTATTGCGCCAATCGATACCCGCAGAAAAAGGATTCGGATTCAACTTCCCTCCTTTAATTTCTTCGACTAATGCAGCATGGGCTTGAGGATCTATTGTATTTTTTATTTGCTCTAAAAATTTACTGAGTTGAACGGCTTCAAGACTCTTGTCTTGTTGAATCGGAATACCACCATTTTCATTTTCAATCATCCCTACTCTGTTCTCGATATTTTCTGATGACTCACCTAATCCTGATGGACAATTCTCAAGAGTAGAGTTAAGCCTTGAGTTGTTTTGTTCAATATGCATAGCTCTTTTTCTTTCAATAGAAGCGTCGGCAGCTTTGTGGTTTCTTTCTATTCTAGAATTTTTAGCATTACTTTTTTCTTCCATCATCGGCCATGCTTTCAAGGTGTGCGGAGGAAGTGCTAATAAAAAAACAAAAAAAGAAGAAGAAACAATTTTTTTCACAGTTTGAGAGATGTTCTAAAACTTAGAGCGTTCTGTCAGTCCTGGCGAGGATGAGTTTTTTAATTTTTTGAGTTACCTGGTTGTTGTAAGGCCGTGGCTAACCTGCACGGTTAGTGAGGCATTAGAACGGC
>CAYYAN010000163.1:0-218 GCA_964469825.1 uncultured Chthoniobacter sp.
CAATTAAAAATAGATGAAATCACTTTAGAAAGGAAAAGAAATCTAGATCGTATTTTTCAAAAATTAAATCCGCTTCAAACCGAAAGAAACGCTATATTGGAGCGTGCAACAGTAGTAGAAAAAGTGGGAAAAAATGAAGTTGGCACAACTTGTCGCGCTATTGCAGGAAATTTAGCGGCAATGATATTTCATTTGGAAACGGCTAGGGATGCTTACAA
>CAYYAN010000163.1:228-4422 GCA_964469825.1 uncultured Chthoniobacter sp.
TGATTCAAGGTCATGAGTCAGAAACCATAGCTGATGAAATTCAACAGGAGGTGGATCGCTTAAAACCACATTTAGAAACGAGATGGAGCTTATGGCATGAATGGAAGGAAAGAAATTTTGAGCCCCAATGTTTAGAGACAGGTTCTAACAACCGAAGTATTTGGAAAATGAGATTTATGGGGCCATTAATTCGCAAAGAAGTTATTCCTGCTTCAGATACAGATCCTGAGCATGAATTAGAAATGGCTGCTGAACATTTGATGGTCGTTTTAAAAGAAGGCGAAACAAAGCAAAGTTTTTGTGATGCTTTAACCTCACTGGGGTATCCTAAATGCAAATTAGAAGCAGTTTCTAAAGGAAATGCGCTCTACCGACTCTATTTTCAGTGCAAAGAAAATTCATGGCTTCAAACAATGGATACATTGAAAAATAGTATTCAAGAAAACCAATTAGCCCTTCGTTGTTATCCAGATTATATGATGGAGCTTGATAGTATCACTCCTACTGCAGCCAATGGAGTGGCACTTGCAGCTCCAGTTCAAGAACCATGGGCTTTTTATCATGACAAAGGACTGCATCCACCAGCTCAATTATTTGATTCACAACATCCTTTGTTACAAACTCCTCCCACTCCTATCAAGGTTGCTATTATTGATAGCGGTGTTTTTGGATCGATTGCAACTCGAGCATTTGAAACTCACGATGCCCTTGTTAATAAAATTATTTATGAGTTCAACACTCGTCATAAAAAAGCAGCTGGCTTTGGATACAATGCTGTCGATGGTCTGCATCCAAACGAGCCAGAAGGTTTCGATGGTCATGGTACTCATGTTGCAGGAATTATTGCGGCAACTCATAGAGTGGTTCCGAACGTAGCTGGGCTTGCTGGTATGCCAAGATTTATTCAGTTAATTATTTGTAAATGGATTGAAACTGTTCAGGGAAAAGGACTGGGTAGTAATGACATTAAATGCATTGAGTATGCAAAGCAGCAAGAAGCTCAAATTATAAACTGCAGTTGGGGACGACGTTTATATGGACCAAAGAATCCTACTGGTTTTACACCAGAAGAAATTCAAGGTTTAGAAAGTGTCATAAAAGACAAAGCTTTTACGGTAGTTGCTTCTTCTGGAAATAATCTTTTGGGAGGTGGGATTGGTGAAGATGTTGATCTCATCAACCGCTACCCTTGTAATTTTGTTTTACCTAATTTGATTTCTGTTGCAGGAACAGGCAAAGAAGGGAATGTGCCAAATAATTTTTCTAATTTTGGGAAAAATTCTATCCACCTAGCAGCTCCAGGAAAAGATATTGTGTCAACAGGAATTGAAACACAAACTGATATTAAAACAAAGACAGGCTCTTCTCAAGCAACTCCCTACGTAACTGCGGCCTTAGTTTTAGCTAACATTCAATTTCCTTTTTTGGGGAACAAACTTGCGCGCTATCTACGCTATGCCTGCACTGTTGAACCTAGCAATGTGATGCAGGTAAAACATGGTCCCTTAAATTTAACTAATGTTTTATCGACAGAAAAGCTAAAAGCATTTTTAAAAACTCAAAAAATGACAGATGAAGAAATTCAAAATCTGTTAAAACCTCAAAAACAGAAAAAGAAAAAATGAAATGGTTATTGGGACTGAGCCCTATTTATTGATTCTTTACCTCCTATTTTGAAATATGAATTTTATTTAATCTCTACGCGATCTCCTACTTTTAGTTGATCAAATAATTCAATCATATCAGCGTTACGCATACGAATACAGCCGTGGCTGGCTGGTGTGCCGATCAGCTCTTCTTGATTGGTGCCATGGATGTAGATGTAGCGGTCGTGAGTGTTGGCGTTTTCTGGATCAAGTCCGCCAAGCCAGAGAATACGTGTGAGGACATGATCTATTTCTCCTCCAGGAGAGGCGATTTCACCGGTTGGTTCCCTTCGATAAAAAATCATCCATGGAGGTTGGCCATCGCCAATTTTTTCTTCGATGAAAAAATTTCCAAGTGGTGTTTTGTTGCTGCCAGGTTCCGTTCCTAAGCCAAACTTAGAACTCGAGATGGGATAGCGGGCGAGGCTCGTTGGAGAGGCGTCGGCAGTATGCTCTAACAATTCCAATGTTTGAGTTGCAATGGAAATTTTGAGAGAGCGTGAAGTATTGCTGGTTCTTTTTTTGGGAAGACTTGATGTCATCATGAAAAATTTATATCATAATGGGTGCATGAAGGCGCAACACCCAAGTTGGAAAAATCTACCCATTCTTAAAAAAATGACCAAGTATCTTTGGTGGAAAACGCCAGAGGAAGTGCTGGAAAAGCCTGAGCGGATTGTTTCTTTGAAATCTTCACAACTTTCTGTTTAATCTCCTTTTTCTTATTTTATGAAATCTAAAAATATTGCCATTGTTGGCGCTACCGGAGCCGTTGGCGAGCAATTGTTACATGTTTTAGAACGTCGCAATTTTCCTGTAGCCTCGTTGCGCTTACTGGCATCACCTCGTTCTGCAGGTGTCTCACTAACTTTTCGTAATCAAAAAATTCCTGTGGAAGTTTTAGGAGAGGGGAGTTTTGAAGGAATCGATATTGCCTTTTTTAGTGCTGGTGGAGAGATTTCTAAAAAATTTGTACCATATGCCGTGAACGCAGGAGCTGTTGTGATTGATAACTCTTCCGTTTTTCGTATGGACTCTGAAGTGCCACTCATTGTCCCAGAAATTAATCCAGCTGATGTAAAAAAGCATCGGGGTATTGTGGCTAATCCCAATTGTTCAACAGCGATTACCTTAATGGCCCTGGCCCCCTTACATCAACGCTTTGAGTTGAAACGCGTCATTGCTTCCACCTATCAAGCTGTTTCAGGTACAGGTGCGCGTGCAATTGAAGAGTTACGAAGCCAAGTAGAAAGCCTTTCTCGGAACGAGGCTGTTCAAAAAGAAGTTTATCCACATCAAATTGCATTCAATCTTTTACCGCATGTCGATACGTTTTTAGAAAACGGGTACACGAAGGAAGAGATGAAATTTCAAAATGAGAGTCGTAAGATTCTTCATCTTCCGGGGCTTCAAACATCGATGACTTGTGTGCGTGTCCCTGTCTATCGCGCTCACTCAATTGCGGTGCATGCTGAATTTGAAAAGCCAGTTTCAATAGCAGAGGCGCAAGATGCCTTGATTGCAGCTCCTGGAGTTGATCTTGTAGATGACCCCACGAGAGCACTATATCCGATGCCACTTGAGGTGCAAGGTCTCGACCAATGCCATGTTGGTAGATTGCGTCTTGATACAGCGCTTCCCAATGGACTTGCTTTTTGGGTTTGTGGCGATCAACTGCTCAAAGGAGCGGCCTTGAATGCGGTGCAGATTGCAGAGCTCCTTGAGTAAAATATTTTGACAATATTACTTTTCTAAGTATGTTTCCCGCCCACCATGAAAAATAGCTCTTTTTTCCTATTCATTACCTTTATATTGTTTGGTACCTTTCTCACTTCTTTGGAAGCGATGCCAACAACGCTGCTTGAGAAAAAAGGAGCGTTATCTGATGGAAAAACGGAACAGGAGAATCAAGAAGAGGAACGTATTTTTCAAAATCAAAGAGAGAGAATGGCCGATTTGACTGAGGAAGATAATTCATCATCTACATTGGAACGAGGAAGTATTATAGACACAAAAGAGGAAGACCCTTTTTCAACGGATGAAGAGAATCCATCGTTGCCAGCTCAAGTTCCTTCTATTGCCGTAGAAACAAAAGCTGATAAAAAGCTTTCTATTATAGCAGGAGTGACGGCTCCTCATGAAGAACTTACCGTAGTTAGAGACTTTTTAGATAGCATACCTCTTCTTCCAGGAAAAAAAGTTACATTATTTGGCCAAGATGCACTTAAACGCAGAGTTCATCCTAAATTAGTTGCAGAACTCAATAGTTTTAGAAATCAAATTCAAGTGGCATTTTCTCAAAATCGAATTCTTTCAGCCCATTATTTAACGGGAATTGCTTTAAAATTAAAAAAGGGAATTGAATATAATTGCGAAGCTATAAAGTTCAAGAAAGAGGCTCAGCAAATTGTAACTACATTTATTCCTGGTCGTTCTCTACACGATCGTACTTTGATAAAAGCTAATCTTTCGAGGGCTGTTGCAGAAGATGCATTAATGCTGGCTCAATATAGCAAGCAAGAACTTAGGGCTGATAATTATGAAGCAT
>CAYYAN010000164.1:0-4400 GCA_964469825.1 uncultured Chthoniobacter sp.
GGAACAGATTGAAGAGCGTTATGCAGATCGCATTCCTAACAGCACTACGCGAAAAGCTCTCCAAAAAAAATCATTTAAGAAAAAATTTAAATCTTCATCCGAAGTTTTAAAATCTCTTAAATCTTAAGAGATTTATGAAAGCAATCGCTTATACAAGCCAATTCAAACGCGATTACAAAAAACGACAAAGAGAAAAAGATTTAGATGAACTATTGGAATTCGTTCTCAACAATCTTTCTGAAGAAAAAGCCAACTTGCCAATTAAATTCCGTGATCATGAGCTCAAAGGAAATTATCATGGTTGCCGAGAGTGCCATCTAAAACCAGATTTATTGTTAGTTTATATTCTCACATCTACAGAGATTCGACTCATTCGATTAGGAAACCATTCAGAACTCTTTGATTAAAAAATTATCATTTTATGTTTTCTGCGAAGTAGCTAAAACTTTACTCCAACCTCAACGACTCTAACTTCAACTTTTTTTATGGGACGCCAATGGCTCTTAGCAAAACGTGAGGTCTCCTCACTCAAAAAATCAAAAGCAACTGGAAAATTCGTGCGTGAAATCACGATCGCTGCACGTCAAGGAGGTGCTGATCCTGCTAGCAATAGCCGGCTAGCAACTGCTATTGAAAAAGCAAAAAAGGAAAGCGTCTCTCGTGACGTGATTGAACGCGCTATCTCTAAAGGCTCGGGAACAGGAGGCGAAAAAACTTCTCTCGAGCATATTTTGTTTGAAGGATACGCTCCACACAAAGTTCCCCTCATCGTCGAAGTTTTTACCGATAACAATAATCGAACGGCTCCAGAAATTCGTGTCCTCTTTCGCCAAGGTCAACTTGGAGCTCCAGGGAGCAACAAATTTCTTTTTGATCATGTTGGTCTTGTTGAGGCCTACACGACAAATCTTCAAGCCGATCCTGAAGAGGCGGCCATCGAAGCTGGTGCCAATGAAGTAGAACGGCTCTCTCACGAGCAGAACGATGACATCCCTGTTGAAACCTTAGGAGTTCGATTCATTACCGAACGTACAGCAACACATGCTGTCTCCCAATGGCTCTCTCAAAATGGCTGGACTGTCGTTACAAGTGAAATTGGGTACGTTGCTAAAAATTTCCCCACATTACCCGAAGAACAAATGGCCGAAGTGCATGCTTTTTTACAAACACTCGAAGAACACGATGATGTCCATCGTGTCTGGGCAGCAGTGAAATAGCCCCTTACTTGACACCCCATATTTTTACATTAGAGTATCGTATCAATCATGAAAAAATATTTTCTTTTAACTCTCTTATTATCTGTCATTGCTCATTCATCATTTGCACAACAAATAGAAGATAGAGACAAACCGACAATAAGTATCTCTTACCCTCCTTACATCGAACACACAACAGATTCAAAGACTGGCAAAGTTATTGGCTCTCGCGCATGCCTCGATTATTCGTCTACATTTGTTTCAATAAATGTTCCATCAGTAGGATCTACAGAAGATACAGAATACACAGTCGATCCTATTTCTATCCCGTTGCATCATCCAGCTTCTCTTACTGCTACCATGGATAACCAAGATTCCCTTACGGTTTCAGTCAGTCATCGCTTCATGCATTCTTCTTCTTATTATTTCTTCAAGATGGAATACCCACATCAAGATTTGGTAAATTTCACTTTTACGAATCCGGATGCAATTAGTCATTTACTTGTTCTGCCCCAACAGGTTAGAAGCAATATTGAACGAGCTTTTACAGACAACATTGAACCATATTTTCGCATCTTGGCTCCAGGAGAAGTAACTCTTGATTTTTCTTATACAAAAACAACTCCAAGCCACCGTGAAGGATGGAGCTGGGTTCCTGAGAAAAAAGCCACTACGATTGTTCATGTACCAATAAAAATCGTGGATACCTCAAGCTCAACTGATGCTTCAGAAACTACCCCATTAACGGAACCAGTAAATGCTCCCGTTGATTCAACAGAAGATAGTTCCAGTTAGTAATTGCTAATTGAACTAGTTTAAAAAAACTATCTATCGCATCGAAGTCAGTTATCCACTTACTTCGATGCGATTTTTCTTAGACGCAGAAAAAATGCTCTAGGCATATCCGTTTGCATGAAAGGATACCGGAATTCATATTATTGAAAGGGCATTACAACCCTCCATGCCGCCAGATCGAAATTGCAAGGCGCAAGCAGAGATAGAAGCCTAATAGAAATCCAACAAGGCCGAAGACTGGGATTCCAAACAAATGAGGAGGAATCCGTGAATGAATGAGAATAGAAGAGGCAATCAAAAGCGATGAAGCAAGAAGTGCATTTACCAACCGGTTAAAAACAGAATCAAGTGTTTGCCGAAGTGGTTCTATTCCCTCTGGCGCGATGCGATGTTCGAGAGGAAGTGAGAGTTGTCCTCGTTTGAGTTTTGTGTACAAGAGCCGCAGGTCATGAGGTAGATCATCCAGAAAATCGACTGTCTCTGTTGCCATGCGAGTGATAATTTTCAAAATGCGCCGCGGTTGATAACGTTCAGAAATTAATTCCATCGCATATGGTTTTCCCAAAACAATAAAATTTAAATTGGGATCAAGTTGACGTCCGATCGCTTCCACTTGCGTCAATGCTTTAATGCCCAAGTAAAAATTCCCTTTCATTCGAAGATGATTCTCTCGAAGCATCGCCAATAATTTATTGAGCACTTCTCCTAGATTAATATCACGTAATGATTCTGCTAAATTTTCATTAGAAAATTCTTCAACCTGAGATAAAAAGTGAACGGAATCATCAACGCTTCCTTCCTCCGACATATCAAGAATAGAGCGCATCACCTGGCGATGATTTTTTTTTGCCAATCCTGCAATCAGACCTGCAATACTGCGTCGAAATTGCAAACTAAATGTCCCCATCATTCCATAATCATAAAGTCCAATCACTCCAGCTGGCAGGACAACCATATTTCCAGGATGAGGATCAGCATGAAAAAATCCATACTTAAAAATTTGTTGATAGATTAAATCCGTAACAGTCATAGCAAGCTTCTCAGGAGAGAGATGATGCTTGAGTAAACTTTTACGATCATCGATCCTAATCCCTCTCATGAATTGCATTGTTAAAACTAGATCACTTGAAGCTTCGCGATAGATAGCAGGAACAGAAATAGAAGAATTCCCCTCAAACTGTTTAGCAAAGCGCTCCGCATTCAGAGCTTCATGAGTAAAATTGAGTTCTTTTTTTAACGATTCTGAAAATTCAAGAACTACCTTTTGAGGACTGAGGCTCTCAATCTCAGGAACATGATTTTCTAAAAAAGAAGCGATATCATCCAAGATAGCAAGATCTTGATTGATCACTTGTGTAATATTAGGACGTTGCACTTTTACCGCTACGAGTGTTCCATCGTATAGTACAGCTTGATGCACCTGAGCAATCGAAGCCGAGCCACATGGCGTCTCATCAAACGATTTAAAAATTTTTTTAACAGGACTTCCTAATGATTCCTTGATGATTTGATAAACTTGTTTTGTTGGAAAAGGAGGCACATGATCCTGAAGCTTGCAGAGCTCTTCGTAAAATTCATCATCAATCAAATCTCGCCGAGAACTGAGAATTTGGCCAAATTTGATAAACGTCGGTCCTAGTTCTTCAAGGGCAAGCCTCATCCGAACAGCCAAAGGCTTGGAGAGTATCCCTGTCTCATGCGTAGCAATCGATACATTCTCGAAACCGAGCAGATGCTCGAGTGCGACTAATTTTAAAACATCTGCAAAACCATACTTAAAAAGAATGTTAAGAATTTCTCGGTAGCGTGGAAGATGACTTGCAAAAGTAACGGCTGAGCGAAAGCGTTGGAAGATCATTTAGAAAAAGTTTTGTCTACTAATAAAAGGTTTTTAAGATTATTGCGCCTGCTCCCAAAAAGTTACATTCAGATTACCTTCGCTGAGCTCATGAAGCCGACTTTTGAGTGCCTGAACATGAGGCATGTTAAAATGCAATTGGTGGTCTTCTTTACTTTCCCAATTTTCATAAAATAAAAACTTACCAGGGTGATCCAGTGATTCATGAAGATCATAATTAATGCATCCTTTATCTTTCAAACTAGGAGCAATAAGCGCCATGAGCGCAGCGCGCAACTCCTCTTCCTTACCAGGCAAAGCTTGTAATAGTACAACAACAGTATACGGAGTTTTTTTCATGATTGCTGATGGTGGTAGATTTAAAAAAAAGAATCAAATAGAAAGACAAATGTCTTATCACTTTTGTTAACCAGGATATTTCACCACTCTCGTGACGAGAAAGCCGCGAAGGCTGATGGGACAAGGCAGACGCAGGATTGGAATTCGCTCGCCGCCAGCGAGGCTCACCCCTTCGGGGCTGCCTTCGGCAGTCCATCCAGCGTCCGCCCGGA
>CAYYAN010000165.1:0-3493 GCA_964469825.1 uncultured Chthoniobacter sp.
TGGTGGTTCTTGGATTGAGGAACGATCCAGTTCTGTATCTATGAGGTTTGATGAAGGAAGCTTAGTAGGGCTTTCTATATTTTCTAAGGTGCTTATTGATGGTTGATCAGGAATCTTGCTTGTTGCTATGTTAGCTTCTTTGCTATTGGTGACTCTAATGATGGTGTGTGTTGATCCAAGATTCGTATTACTTCCTGAGTTCTTTGGAGTAAACCATCCACCTTTCCAGTATTTTGCACTAATAAAAGCTGAAGCTGACTGATAGACTTTTCTAAAAAGCCAACTACTCTCTTTTCCGTACTCTCCATAGAGTAAACCTCTTACAGAAGCACTCGATGTTGGTTTATTGTCTTTGGTTCGTAGGGGGTTGTATGGCTCATAGTTTCCCCAGGTTCCTTGGTTTTTAAGTTTTTCGATATTCATAAATTATTACTTAACCTCAATGCTGGTTACTTAGCGCAAACTTTGTTTTGGAGAAATGTGGATCAATCCCGGAATTTGCGACTGCGTCTGCAAATTTGCTGGTACTGCCCCCATTTCTCGATAAGATTTCTCTTAAGTAACCAGCATTGGGTTTAAGGAAGGTATCTTTTTGAATCAAGCTAGTCAGACTGGATTAAATTTATTACTTTTATTTCTTAATAAAAGGTTATATCTTATTTTTTATAAATGATTAAATATAAAATCAAATTTCTAAAACTTGTTCTAAATTGAGCGGTTCTTCTTGTTGGATTTCGTGCTTGGTCTCTTCTTGTATGCTTGCGGGTTTGATTTCTTCTTCTGTAGTTTTTGGTGGTTCTGCCACAACGTTTTTCTTTTCTTGTTTGAAGCGAAAATGCCCAGGACCTAGTCTTTCTATTTCTGCAACTTTTTTGCCAATATTGCTAAACCAAATGTAGAGTTTCTTACTGTTAATGCCTACTTTTTCTGACAGTTCTTTTACTTTAATTCCATCAGGGCCCACTTCTTGGAGGGCGGTAAGAATGGTTTCTTTAATCATTCCTCGACGTCCTTGAGGCTTTTTATCAGAATGGTTTTTTACTTTTTTTTGAGTTAAGGTGGTGGGTGCTGGGGTAGGAGATGCGCTACTATTACCAATAGTGTTACCGCTAAAAAGAGTTTCAATATCAAGATCAATTTGATGGATTTCTTGAAGGAGTAAATCTTTTTTCTCTGAGAGGGCTAGGATTTGGCGTAATGTAGCGGTGCTAATTTGGGATAAGTTTATTATTGTTGGAAAGGATGAGATTTTAGTTATGCTAATAGTGAGTATTGTGAGTGAAAATTAAAGTAATAAAAAAGTGTTAAAAATAAAATTAATATTTTTTAAATGAAACAATTATAAATTATTTATTTAAATAAAAATTTCAATGAGATAGATGACTCGTATCATTCCACAATCTTATGACTGGTTCTGAAAGATTGTGTTCATAGCCAAGAATGCTGAGGCTTGCTGTGCTAAGAAAATAGAGGCGTCCTTCTTCAGCAGGGAGTCCTAGCCAGCGTGTGGTCAGCATTCTTAAAATGTGAGCATGCGCAAAAATCAAAATATCACCATTAATCGCTTTCACTTTTTCAATCATTTCGTCACAGCGCTTGGCCACTTGAGCAGGAGTTTCTCCTCCTGGACAGCCATCTCGAAAAATAAACCAGTCAGGTTTGGTTTGTTGAATTTCTGTTGTAGTATGCCCTTCATAGTCGCCATAGTTCCATTCTTCAAGAAGAGGATCAGGTATAGCCATTGAGCCAAATCCAGCAAGCTCGCAAGTTTTTAGAGCTCGTTGGAGAGGGCTTGAAAAAATTTTAGTAAATGCCAAACCTTGAAGTCGTAAGCCAAGCTGTTTGGCGTTTTTTTCACCTTGCTCAGTGAGCGGAATATCCGTTATTCCCGTATGCTGGCCCGAAAGGCTCCAGATAGTTTCGCCGTGGCGGGCTAGGTAGATTTTTGGAAGAGGCATAGTTTGATCATGTTTAACGATTACTACTTTTGAGTTGATAGCCTATTACTTGATATTTGGTAACAACTTGATAAACAGAAGAAGTAATGACTAAAGGGTAAAGGGTAAAGAGTATTTTTTAAATTTCGTCTAACGCTTTACCCTTTACTCTTTAGTCTTCATTCCTTATTTTTAGAAAATGGACGTTGAAATTCTTGCCCGCATTCAATTTGCTTTTACAGCAGCATTCCACTACATCTATCCACCTCTTACCATTGGGCTTGGTGTTGCGCTAGTGCTCATGGAAGGGACGTACCTTGTAACAGGCAATCGGCTTTATCATCGTTTAGCTCACTTCTGGACACGCATTTTTGCGGTGATTTTTGCAATTGGAACGGCAACAGGGATTGTCATGGAGTTTGAATTTGGAACAAATTGGGCAACCTATTCTCGATTTGTTGGTGATATTTTCGGAAGCGCCTTGGCTGCCGAAGGAATTTTTGCATTCATGCTCGAAGCAGGTTTTCTTTCGGTTCTTTTGTTTGGTTGGGACAAAGTTGGAAAGTGGATGCACTTTTTTGGTACCTGTATGGTTTGCCTTGGATCTCATTTTAGTGCGATTTGGATTATTGTTGCGAACTCCTGGATGCAAACTCCAGCGGGGTATCATTTGGAATTAACAAAAAACGGAGTCCATTCTATTTTGCCTTCTGATTACATTTTACAAGCAGAAGACATAGGGCATATTCGTGCCGTCATTGATAGCTTTTGGGGAATGGTCTTTAACCCCTCTTCCATGCAGCGGCTTACTCATGTTGTTCTAGCTGCTTGGTTAACTGGAGCTTTTCTCGTTATTAGTGTGAGTGCTTATTATCTACTTCGGGGGCGGCACCGTGCTTTTTCAGAAGCTTCATTAAAAGTGGGAGTCATTTTTGCTGCGGTAGCATCACTTTTTCAGATGATCAGTGCAGATACAACTGCTCGAGGTGTTGTTAAAAATCAACCTATTAAGTTGGCTGCAATGGAAGGAGTTTATAGAACCGCTCCTTATACTCCCATGAATCTTTTTGGTATTGTTGATACAAAACAACAAAAAGTATACTCGCTCCAAATTCCTGGATTATTAAGTTTTCTTTGCTTCCATCATTTTGAACAGCCAGTAACAGGTTTAAATGAGTTGCCATCAAATGATTTTTTAGCGGCACGTCACCCAGGAAAATCATCTGAAGAGCTTGCAGCCCTGCGTCCTGGCTACTGGCCACAGGTTGGTGCTACTTTTCAAATGTATCACCTCATGATCATCATCGGGTCCATGGCTTTTATGGGAGCTTTTCTTTCACTCTTTCTCTTGGTCAAGGGATGGTTGTTTCGCACTGAGTCCTTCTGGATTCGCTGTTGGCTTTTTTTACTGATTTTTTCTGTGCTCGGTCCGCAGATTTGCAATCAAGCTGGGTGGTTTACGGCAGAGCTGGGACGTCAGCCTTGGATTGTCTACAATCTCTTAAAAACTTCACAAGCTCTTTCCAAAAAAGTTTCCTCCGATCAAGTACTCGGAT
>CAYYAN010000165.1:3503-3987 GCA_964469825.1 uncultured Chthoniobacter sp.
TCGGATCGCTCTTTCTCTTTTTTGCGATTTATGCGCTCCTCTTTTTTGCTTTCCTCTATTTGCTTAATTTAAAAATTCAACATGGGCCTGATGATCCTGAAGAAGATCCAGAAGAACCAGCAGAAAAGCGCTCGCTTCTTAATCAACTTGTTTTGGGTGCTGATGAGCCGAGAGCTTCGGCTTAGCTGAAGAAAAAATTTAACCTAACAATTGATCATGAATGATTTTTTTATTATCTGTGAGTCAGCTCTTGCTAATTATTATACCACTATCTGGTACATCCTTGTTGGAATTCTTTTTACAGGTTATGCCGTGCTCGATGGTTTTGATCTTGGAGTAGGGGTCTTGCATCTGTTTGTGAAAAGCGATCATGATCGACGGATTTTTCTCAATGCCATTGGACCTGTCTGGGATGGAAATGAGGTATGGCTTGTGGTTGGCGGTGGTGCTCTTTTTGCCGCCTTTCCTGGAGCTTATGCCACGG
>CAYYAN010000165.1:3997-4393 GCA_964469825.1 uncultured Chthoniobacter sp.
TTGGTCTCCTTGATTTTTCGTGCAATAGCCATTGAGTTTCGTAGTAAAGAGCCTTCAAAAACTTGGCGACAAACATGGGATGTTTTATTTTCGGTAGGTAGTATTTTTTCGTCTTTTGTCATTGGCGTAGCGCTTGGCAACATTACGCGCGGCATTCCCCTGGATGCCAACGGAGAATTTATTGGAACATTTTTTGGTCTCTTTAATCCCTACAGTCTTTTTCTTGGATGTACTGTTGTGGTGCTTTTTGCAATGCATGGAGCAATTTATCTAACGATGAAGACAGAAGGAGCATTGCAAGAGCAAGTTAAAAACTGGGTGACCAAGTTAATTTTTATTTTCATTGCCTGCTATTTTATTTTTAATCTTTCAACGCTTGTTGATTCACCCTATCTG
>CAYYAN010000166.1:0-4339 GCA_964469825.1 uncultured Chthoniobacter sp.
TGCTTTAAAAAAACAACCTTCTAAACAAAACAAACAATCGCTACACCCTCGATGTTATTCCCGCGGAGGCGGGAACCCAGCCACTGTGGAACTTGAATGTTCCTTTCGAATCATGAAACGACTTGCCGTTTATCGAAGATAAAGCTCATTGAGCAAGTTAACCCGGATATTTCACGTCAATTCTACTGCGGCTTGCGAGAGCCTGCTGCGCGGCGCCTCGCGACGAATTACTATGAAAATATTCGAGCTAGAAACAGATTCTAATGAATGTATCATTTTATTTACCTCCAGAATATACTCCTACTTTTAAGGATCCGTTAACTTGGCTTGAACCTCAAATTGTTCCTCCTCATCATCACGGACATCATGGAACTGCTGAAAACTGGATTTATCAATCGTGGGCGAGGCTTAAACAAGCTGGCTACACGACAACACTCTCATTAAAAATACCTTCACAAGGAATTGTCTTTGCCCTTGGAAGCTCTTTATCAAAAGAAGTTCGAACACCTCCTGGCATGTGCTTAGTTGATATTGTTGCTGATGCTACTCCCCATCCTGCAGCACATGCGTACATTGTACAAAATCGCATTCAACAAAAATATATTCCCAACTCTTTTTTTATTCCTCATTGGCCTCAGCCCAAGATGATACCACGTTCTCCTGATCGAGGAGATCGTTTTGAAAACATTACTTTTGTAGGAAACCCTTACAATTTAGCTCCTGAACTTCAAGAGCCAGAATGGCATAATCATTTACGTCGCACATTAGGATTGTCTTTCACCATTAAATCTCCTTATCAATGGCATAACTACTCAGACGTTGATGCCATTGTCGCTATTCGTAGTTTTTCTTCATCTCGCTATTTATCAAAACCTGCCACCAAACTTTATAACGCATGGCTAGCCGGAGTCCCCTTTATAGGCGGGCATGATATTGCTTATGCTGATGAAGGATGTCCTGAAAAAAATTATCTTGTTGCTGCTTCGCGAGAAGAACTCATAGCTCATCTTTATCGCCTAAAAAAAGATTTATCATTTCGTAATGAACTTGTTGCTAACGGTCATCATCAAGGAAATTTGTATACTCAACAAAAAACAGAAGAACGTTGGAACTTTTTGTTGAATGAAGTTCTCGCTAGGTTTGCTCATACTCACGTGTGGAAGACCCCTCGCCAACTTTTTTTTCTTTTTCAAAAACATCGTTTTCTTGCTTGGGTTTATCGTCAACGCGAACGTTATTCACTATTTTGATTTAAAAATCGACTCTTCAACCATTGCATTGTATAGAGAGGCGCCGCTAAAAATGCTGCCATAACTTCTTTGAGCTGGCCATAGCGAGTTTGATGTTGACTTCCAGCACGCTGTAAATGATGTACAGCTTCAAGACGTTGTTGATCGTTAGTAATTTTTTTTGATGTCGGGCAGAAAGAAGTTTGAAGATTTTTATAGAGTTTTAAAAATGCCACTTGTTGCTTTCCTTCTAATCCTTCTCGAAAATCTTGAAGCAATAAACGCTCCGTAACTTGAAGCTTTCTTCCAAAAGAATTGTATTCTTCTCGTTGAGAAATTTTATGCGCTTCTTCAAAGGCTTTATTTTTTCCTGATTTAGAAAGAGAAGATTCTAAATGACGATAAGAAATCAAGCGTTCAGAAAGATTAGCTGCATGATATTGTTGGATGATACGTGCCCAAAGATCATAATCTTGCGCAATCTGATAATGTTCATCATAACCTCCCAATGATCGTACAACTTCTGTTCGAAACATGACTGAAGTATGAAGAAAAGGATTTTTGAGAGCCATACTCCACGTGATGAGTTCATGCGTCAGCGGCACGTCAAGAAAACCAATGACCTTATCACGATCATTAATCAGCAAACCATTCGTCCCCAAAAGTGCTAATTCTGGTTTTTTTTGAATATATTGCCACTGTTTTTCGAAACGTTCTGGATGAGAAATATCATCGGCATCTTGCCTTGCAATCCAGGCTCCACGAGCTTCGGCAAGCCCTTGATTGAGGCAACGTGTTTGCCCTTTATTGATAGCATTACGAATAATTTTAATTCGTGAATCTTTTTCAGCATAAGATTCTGCAATCGCTAAGGAGCGATCTGTTGAAGCATCATCCACAATAATAAATTCCCAATCTTGGAATGTCTGCAGCTGAATACTCTCAATGGAAGCCCCAAGATAAGCCTCTGCATTAAAGAGAGTCATGAGAACAGAGATAGCTGGAGTTGAATAATTCATTGGAGTTCTTGTGATTATTTCCATTGATTTTGAAAAATGATCCTATGCCGCTCAACCCAACGCTCTTCATCAAATAAAAGCTCTGCTCGAATACGTGCCTCGTGGGCTGCGACTTGCCAGCGAGAAAAGAGGTTCATGACTCCTTCAGCAAGTTGCTCACCTGTTGGTGTGATCATTCTATCCCAACAGAGAGGCACAGGAATGAGATAACCGCATTCTTTCGAAACTAGCTCTGGAAGACCGCCTGAAGCTGATCCAATAACAGGAAGTCCCGAGGCAAGGGCCTCAATAACAACCGTAGGACAAGGATCCAAATATTTAGGATGAAGTAGAATGTGGTGTTCTTGGTAAAGTCGAATTGCTTCCTCCTGATGAAAAGGAGGCAGCAAGGTTACTCTATCGCAGAGTCGCAGCTCTTTGATTTTTTGCCGGACTGAATCTTCACCATGGGTCCATTGAAATTTTCCAGCAATCGTTAACATAGATTCCACTCCCTTTTTTCTCAAAATGTTAAGACATTCTAACGTTGAAAAAACACGCTCAGCATAACTGTGAGTTCCTAGTGTTAAGAGTCGCAGTGGTTTCAGCGGCGGCCTCTCTAGAAGAGGTGAAAATTTATTAAGATTCACTGGATTAAAAAGAACTTCATTGGGTAGAGCGCAACTTCTCGACAAAACTGACTTTGATAAATGATGTAATCAGCTTGCCCACGCAACCATCTCATCGGTCCATTCTGGCGTTCTACTTGCCATCCCGCCCATGCTGGATAACCAACACCATTCTGATTCCAAATAAATGGAATGCCTTGTGATTGTACTTGCCTTACTAAATCGATAGCAAAACGAGGCTGAGCGCTACTTACCAAATAGAGGATATTAAAATTTTTTTCATCCCATTTCATTCTACTTTTCAACGAAAGCAATTTAACGGCTCCGCCATGAATGATTGTTTTTTCTTCCAATACTCCACCAAATGAGACGACTGGAGCTTGAGAGCCTGATCGTTCTAACAAGCGCCTGTTCCAAAAGAAAAAAAGTCGTTGTGGAATGTCAGTAACGCCGCGAAGGAAATGAACTATCTTTGCTAATAAAAAATATTTCATTCCATCAACTCTTTGATTTTTTGGACAAGATTACTCTTTGGATGCCAGCCTGTAGCCTTCATAAAAGCAGTTGAAGAAACTTTAGAACAACGGACATCCCACGGATAATGAGGGTAGTGCTTAATCGAGAGTGATTGGCGCGTGATCTCCTTAGCTATTTTGACAAATTCAAGAAGTGAAAAATTTTGACCTGAACTAATATTAAAAATTCCTTGAACACAAGTTTCGATAACAACTTTCAAGGCCTCCATAACATCATCTATCCAAAGATAATCTTTACTGCATTTTCCATCTCCCCAAAGCTCCAAAGTACTCTGATTTTTTACAGCAGCCACAATCTTAGGTAAAATCCCTTGAGGAATAGTACTACTAGAAGGAATACCAATCATATTAGTTACTCGAAAAATCACCGTCTTTAAACGAGGATCATGCACAGCAGCTTGTAAGATCAATCGTTCAGCTAAAAGTTTTGCTCGCGCATAAGCGCTGATCGGGTGACAAAGAGTTAACTCTGTTGCCGGTTCACTTTTTTGATTTCCATAAACGGAAGCCGAAGAAATAAAAATGAATTTAGGAATCAACGCCTCTTGCTCTATGCTATGCAAACTTTCCAAAATATTTTTTAACAATGGTATATCTTCTCGTTCTTCTCTACCTGGATCAGACTCACTCGTAAAAGGAACGGTACTCCACGCAGCATGAATGATGGCTGTAAAAGAACTCATCATTTTAGGATTTAAAAGATCTGTGAGGAGCTTCATTCCCTCTCCTTCGCTTCTAGAAAAAAGAACAACTTCATATCCTTGCTGACGAAAATAAGAGGCTGCTATTCCAGCCAACCGTCCTCGTCCACCAGTGATAGCAATCTTTTTTTTCATCGTTTCAAGATTTTAACTTTTTTAAATAAAAACTCATCCACCTCATTTTCATGAAACATTCGAATAACAACTAGTGTCTCATTGATTAAACCTAAAAACGGGAATGAAAAT
>CAYYAN010000167.1:0-4336 GCA_964469825.1 uncultured Chthoniobacter sp.
AAAGCTGGTGAGCTTTCTAAAAGCACCTCATTCTCTTCATCTATTTCTGAAAGGTTTTTGGGTAAATCGTGTTTAGGAAAAAGAAACAAATCTAATAATCTTTTTTTAAAAGATCCTGACGTTCCTTCCTCGCTTGCTTTACGAATAACATCATGAATTGCTAATTCCAACGCATCAAATTTTTCGGCTTCAGAAGTGTTAAGCTTTTTAATATAAGAAGTAATCGATTTAAGTTTTTTTTCCTCTTGTTCTGCCAATGGAGTAGGATCTGTCTCAAGCTCGATACTGATTAGCTTGAGACAAATATTTTTTCTTTCTTGATAAGAAACTGTTGCTGCTTTTTCAGTTTCAAAATTTCCTGAAATCTCATCATGAAGATTAATAATGGTCTCGTGAGTCATTTCAAGACGCTCAAATAATTCCCTTATAGTAGGACTTGAAAGATTAGTCTGAGCAGTTTCGACTATCTGATCTTTGATTTTTTCAGCTTGACGAAGTTTTTCTAAAAGAAGTTGCGATTGATCAGAAAACTCCATGCTCTGTTCCATCGTGGGATAAAAATTACGAATAGATTCTATCTCAGCATGAGATTGAACGAGTCTTTGGAGATTTTTTTTAGCACCAACAAGCTCTTGAAAATTTTGATGAAATTCATCCGTAAGACTTTTTATCTCTTCAGATTCTTCGGGAGAAGTTTGTAAAGCCTCATTGATTGTTTTTTCGAGATCATAAGCTTTTTGGATTTTTGAGTTTAATTGAGCAATTACTGTAGAACAATCTTTCTCATGACAAAACTCTATCTCTCGTTGAAGAGGAAAATATTTACTTTCAATAGCTGCTATATTTTTTTGAAGGAGTTTTTTAGCCAAAGATGGCTGTTGTTGTACATTGCACAATGAAGATTCTATGGCAACGTGATCTTTCATAACCTGAACATCAGGATGAAAATCATTGGAAGAAAAATCAGCAATTTTTGAATAACCTTCGCTTATTCTTTGCTCGATAGCATTAAGAATGGCCACATCCTGTTTTGCTATTTCAGATGAAAGCGATTCAATTTTTTCTCCATGGAAAGAACCTGTATCTACCTTTTCTTGGACCACACCTTTTGCCAAGGACGTTAGAAACTCAGGAAGGTCTGAAATAGCACTAGGAGATGACGTTTGTGTCAGTCGTTCCATAATCAAAATTCATATCATCAACTCTTTCCTACCAGTGGCGGGACTCGAACCCGCACTCCACTTTCGCGGAAAGGGATTTTAAGTCCCTTGCGTCTGCCATTTCGCCACACTGGCTAGAAAGGAAACAGAGAATAGTCATAAAAAGCCGTAAAGAACACAAAAAAATTTATACTTCACTCTTTATACTTCACTCTTCATTTCTTTCTTCACCAAAAGCTGCTCAATCCGATGCTTATTCATCTTGAGAATCTCAAAACGAAATTCTTTCCAAAGAATTAATTCTCCTTCATGGGGAATATGTCCTAAATGATGAAGAAAAAATCCACCTATTGTTTGATAGCGGTTTTCCTCCTCTTCTTCTTTGTCAATCATCATTCCAAGCGCTTCACGCGCCTCTTCAAAATTTAATCCAGCATCGACTACCCAGCTGCTCTGTGATTTCTGAATTAATTTAGGATAATATTGTTTCACTTCTCTCTCTGGTAGTATTCCCACAATAGCTTCGAAAATATCTTTCACCGTTACAATCCCCTCCACCCCGCCAAATTCATCAACAACAAGAGCTGTATGACGTTTTTTGTTCCGAAATTCTTCAATGAGTTGTGATGCCGTCATAGTTGCAGGCACATAAAGAGGTGTTGTGATCACATCAGAAAGTTTTACAGAACCCGTTAATGAAATGTTAGCCCATAATGATTTTACAGAAACAATTCCGACAAGATGATCATGTGTTCCCTGAAAAACAGGAAATTCGGAATGGCCGCTTTTGGTAATAGCTCGCCAGTTATTTTCTTCGGTATTATCGAGATTCAGCCAAACAAATTGAGAACGTGGTGTCATAATAGCGTCCAACAGTTGCTCATCTAAGTCAAGAACACGCTCAACCATCTTTTTTTCTGAAGCATTAAAAACCCCAGTGTGTAATCCTTCATCCAAAATATGAATCACTTCTTCGTCAGAAACAGGTGAAACAGTATGCAAGGAAAGATCAAAGCATCTTAAAAAGTGAGATGCTAATTTTTCCATCATCAAAGCGATTGGACGAATTGCAACCACAGCAGTACGAGCTACAGGCCAAGTTACCCGAGCAATTACTGATGTTGTTGAAGACTCTCCGAGCGCTCTCGGTAGCACAATGCCAAAAAGCAAGATGGTTAGCGTTAAGAAAATAAAAATTCCTGTAAACACCAAAGAGTGCTTCCAGCCTTGCAACAAAGGAAACAAATTTTCCAATGTGTCCGTTGTCATTACAACAGTGAAGACAAAAATAAAAACAGCAACAAACTGAAAAATAGGACGCAAATGATAAAGACGAGAAGACTTTTCTGTATTTTCCTTTACTGTTTTTAACGATGCTTCTCCAAGAACGAAGATGCCCCCTAATAAAACTAAAAGAAACGATTCAAACAGCGTCCGTAAGAGAGGAAGAAGGTAAATTGAAGATTGAAGACTAGAGGCTGGAGGTATTTCCATGTATTTGATATAATGACACCGATTCCATTCTTTGAGAGCATTGTTATAATGACAACTTCATTTTTGAAATACTTCTAACTTTATTTTTTTAAATGAATCAAGATCAACAATCCAATACGCAATATTTATTAAGCGGATTTCAAAAAATTGATCTTGATCTTCAAGAGTTAATGATCTGTTTTCGTGAGGTTCTCGAAGAGCTTGGTCAAAAAGAAATTGCAGCACAGCTTCCGTGGACTTATCCCGATGAAAGTCAAGATCCAGTCTATTTACCAAAACAAGCACATTCTTGTAAAAGCTGGAATCTCCCTCAAGCACTTGCTTCTGATCCTGCTGCAACTTGTGAAAGCCTGATACAGCCTACTCCAGACATTGAAACGAATCAGCATGAAATATCCGGATTAGAACTTGAGCAAGCCTATTCTGTCTCCTTTCAACTCCTTAACATCGTAGAAGCTAATGCAGCAGCACACACACGCCGTCTCCGAGAAATAGGTTCAGGATTGACAGCTGAACGTGGATTGTGGGGAGAACAACTCCTTCAGCTAAAAAAATCTGGTATCACAGAACAAGAGATTGCAACCTTCTTAAGTCAGATTTGCATTGAACCTGTTTTTACAGCACATCCGACAGAAGCAAAGCGAGGGGCCGTCTTGGAACAACATCGCATACTGCATCAACTCCTCGCATTTAGGGATCAAGTCGAGTTAACGCCTTCAGAAAAAAAAGAAAATCGACGCCAAATAAAAATCTGCCTCGAAAAATTATGGCGTAGTGGAGAAATTTTTCTAGAACAGCCAAGCATTGTTGATGAACGGCGTGAAATTTTATTTTATTTTCGCGAAATCTTGCCAAAAACTATTCTTGCTCTTGATGAACGTCTACGTGCTGCTTGGGAAGAAATTGGCTTTTCGCCTGCTAGCCTGACCGAAGCAAAAGCTATGCCTCAACTCCATTTTGGAACCTGGGTCGGAGGTGATCGTGATGGACATCCTTTAGTAACTGCCGCAGTCACTCAAGAAACTCTTTTAGAATTAAGACGCCGAGCGCTTGCATTACTTCATCGGTCATTAGATCAATTGAGTCATGCATTACCACTCTCTCGGCATTTTCAGCAACCTTCTGAAGAACTGCTGCAATTGATTCATCAATACACTCAAGAGCTAGGAACTATCGGTAAAGAAATTGATCAGCTTTATCACGATGAACCCTGGCGTCAGTTTGTTCTTTTAATCAAAGCAAAGCTTCCTTTGAAATTTAAAAAAAGAGAACAAATAAAGTATCATCCAAACAAATTTGAATTTTCTTCTCCTCTTGAGGTTCGTTTAGCCTTGGAAGTTCTTGAGAGAAGCCTTCATTCAATTGGAGCTCGGCATCTTGTTGAAAATGTATTAAGCCCCCTCTTCCGCTTACTCGATGTTTTTGGATTTCATCTTGCAAAGCTAGACATCCGTCAAAACAGCAACTTTCATGACCGAGCATTACAACAAATTTTGCAAGCAGCAGGCGTTCCCGCTGCTTCTTCCTTTCTTGATTGGAGTGAAGAAAAACGCCTTGCTTTTCTTCATCGCGAGCTTGCTTCTCCAGAGCGTCTTTTATCAGGATCCAGCAACATCACTTCTCTTGGTACAGAAGCAAAAACAATTTTAGAATGTTATCAAGTTCTTCAACAACACACAGCC
>CAYYAN010000168.1:0-366 GCA_964469825.1 uncultured Chthoniobacter sp.
GAGCCTCGCGGCTTTCTACCTCGCTGAGCTGTCGATAGGATGCTTGCACAGATGCTGACAATGCTTTTTCATATTTCTCTTGCTTAGCACCAATGTATTTAATACCAGTTAGTGTCTCCACGCAGCGCACGCCTGATTTTTCGGCGATTATTTTTTGAAGCTCTGTCGTTACTAAACTTTTGATGATAACAGCATGTTTTTTATTTTGATCGTTTAGAATTCCTTTCTCAAAAAGTTTTTTCAAGCGATACCAAAGTAAGAGTGCTCCAATTTGATTGCCTGTGAGAAGTTCCATTTCACCTACTCCATTGCGCACGGCAACGCCCATGCGATCGTCATCGGGGTCAGTTGCTAAAACTAGATCCG
>CAYYAN010000168.1:376-4266 GCA_964469825.1 uncultured Chthoniobacter sp.
CTTTTTTTTCATTAGCTAAAGCAATTCCAAGTGTGAGTGCTTCGGCATTTTCAGGATTAGGCGATTTTACTGTGGAAAACCAACCATCGGGGTTCATTTGAGACTCAACGGGAAGAGCAATTGCACCTAGCTCTTGAAGCATAGGAACAATAATAACTCCACCAACTCCGTGCAATGGCGTGTAGACAACTTTTAGCTGTTTTTGTGTTTGAAAAAGTGAGGAATCAAGGATCAATGTCTTCAAACGCTCTTTGTAAGCCTGATCAATTTCTTCGCCCAATATCACTTTCTCACCTTGTTCTGATGCAGGAAGCAGCTCGTACTTTTCTCCCTCCATGCTATCAACTAACTTAATAATGGAAGAAGCATGAGGTTCGATGATTTGCCCTCCATCTTCAAAATAAACTTTGTATCCGTTGTAGACTGGTGGATTGTGGCTTGCAGTAATGTTGATACCTGCTGTTGCATCACAATGACGAACAGCAAAAGAAAGTTCGGGAGTCGAACGTGGTGATTCAAACATCAAGGCATCACATCCATGTTCTATGATGACCCTTGCAGTGAGTTCTGCAAACTCTCGAGAAAAAAATCGCGTGTCGTAACTGATACAAATTTTAGGACGACCAGAACGTTTTTGCTGCCGATGATATTGCATCACATAAGTCACAAGTCCTCTCGTTGCACGAATAATGTTGTAGTTATTAACACAATTTGTCCCGATAGAAGCAAACTCAGGCCGGCCGTTTAAGCTCTGTTTTCCTTGTTCTAGAGAGGTTACAATATTTCCAATCGTCTTTCCACGCAGTCCACCTGTCCCAAAAGCCAGTGTTCGAAAAAATCGATCATTGAGTTCTTTCCATTCTTTGCGATCAACAAGCTCCTGAATAACGGATTCTTCGAGTGCCGAAGTAGCTCCTTCAATAAGGTGTTGGATATTGGCCAAGCTCTCAGCAAGAAGGTCACTAGCTTGAACAGCGGCTTGAAGGGAATGAAGAAGTTTAAGATTCATATGTTTAATAGTTAACTCTAATTAGATTCAGGAAAAGTTAATTTTTGAAAATGACGTTTGATATACCATTCGCGTTTGATTTTTCCTTGCAGCCTTCCTCAAGCCTACCCTCGACAATCTCAACCTTAGTTCCTTTCCCTATCCGCTCATAAAGTTGGATCACATCAGCAGAGCTCATTCGAATGCAGCCGTAACTCTTCGGTTGCCCTAGATTTTTTTCCTCAGGTGTTCCGTGAATGTAGATATAACGAGCATGAGCGTTCCGATTTTGCGGCTCTGTGCCTTGGAGCCAAAGAATACGTGTGACAATCGGATCGCGACTAGGAGTATTAGGCGATAGGATTTCACCAGTCGGTTTACGATCTTTAAAAACCATACCTGACGGCACTCCCTCACCGATCTTTTGAGAGATGATTAAATGTCCAACCGGTGTAGCATAACTTCCAAAGGCATCGCCAAGCCCATATTTTGAGGTTGAGATACCATACATGGCCACTCGCTTCCCATCTTCTAAAAGGATCATCTTTTGGTCTGCAACGCTAATGATAATGCGATGACGCGTGTCATGAGCACAACTATTAAGAAAGAAAACGAGCAAGAACAAGCTGCCTAGCCGAAATATTTCATGGCACTTCTGCTGCAGCTTGCGAGAGTCAGTTGTATACTGTGTCAGTCTAGGATTGCTTCTCGGGCTGTATGAAACATATAGCTGTCGTCGTAATCCGCCGCCTTCTTTGTCTACATCAGGCTGCGCGCCGCCTCGCGACAAATTGCCATAAAATATCCGGGCTAGAAAAAAAAAGCGAATCATGGATAGGCTCATTATAAAATGATACATTTTATTTCTCAAATTTCTTTTTTCTTTGTGTTCCTTGCGCCCTTTATGATTAATTCTTAGCTATGTTAGACGGCTATAAGATTGAATCAGCAACCCTTGATGATCTGCCAGAATTGGCAGAACTTCTTTTTGATTTGTTCACTCAAGAGTCTGACTTTGCACCTGACCATGCTAAGCAAATGCGAGGACTCCAACTGATTTTAGAAGAACCGAGTCGCGGGCGCATTTTTGTGTTACGCCACGGACCTCGTATTATCGGCATGATCAACTTGCTCATCACCATCAGCACTGCAGAGGGCGGTTTCGTATTGATCTTAGAAGACCTTGTTATTCACCGAGACCATCGTGGTCAAGGCTATGGCGGAAAACTTTTAGAACATGCCTTGGAATACGCTCGCAAAAAACATTTCTTACGAATCACTTTATTGACTGATTTTACAGAAAAACAGGCTCGTAAGTTTTATAAACACTATGGATTCCATGAAAGCGATATGATTCCCATGCGTCTTCGCTTTTCTGACAAAAAATAAAACCTCTCTACTTTTCTCATGAGAGAATACCGTGCTTTCCTTTTATCTTCTGGTCCAGGAACTCGCTTACGTCCTTTAACAGAACTCATTCCTAAACCACTCGTTCCGATTTTTCACAAACCACTGCTGACTTTTGCTCTCGATCACCTCTTGTCATTGGGCATTGATCAAATAGGAGTTAATACACGCTATCTTTGGGAATCTTTTTATGAAGAGTTCCAAGTCCAAACATCATCTGACAAGAATGACTTCGGAGTTTATGAAAAAACACCGCTTCATTTTTTTAAAGAAACTTCTTTTCTCGATACAGGTGGAAGCTTGCGTCATGCGCGTCGTTTTTTAGAAACAGGAACTTTTTTGATTCACAACGGCGATATTCTAACCAACATCTTGCTCGAAGACTTATTCCAACAGCATCGTGACAGCGACGCCATCGCAACACTCTTACTTCGTGAAGAAGGAGGAGCCCTTAATGTTTGCTATAATGAACAATCCAATCGTGTCGTTGGCATTCGCGGCCATTTTTCTGATCCAGAATATCCTCTCTTCCTTTATTGCGGTATAGCCGTTGTTGAACCTTCTATTTTTAATTTTATTGCTCCAGAAGGATCTGTCTCTCTCATCGATGCTCTGCTTGAAGCGATGAAAACAGGGCATCGCGTTGGTGGTTTTGTGAGCAGGAGTGGCTTTTGGAGTGACATCGGAACTCCTGAATCGTATTTGAAAACACACGCTGACCTTGCTCATGCTGATTGGAAATTTTACTACCCACTACAAGGCCCTACAGCAGGGACTTGGCCTCACCCAATCCATCGAACAGCCACTATCGACCCCTCAGCAACATTAAAAGGGCTCGTTGTCGTCGGCCCCCATGCTAGCATTGCTCAAAACGCTAAGGTCACTAACTCTATTCTCTTGCCTGGAGCTAGCATTTCTGCGAACTCAAACCATGATGGTTCGGTTATTCTGCCATCTCCTATCTCCCATCTTCCATCTTTTCTTTAGTAATGCTTTCTCCTGATCAACTTCTTAAAAAAACAGAGGAACGTTTTCCAACATTTCACGAAGCAAGATTGCAGCCGATCTATGAGGGTGGATCTTTTACACGTCATTTCTATCGTGTTCAAAATCCTCAAAAAGAATCGTTAATCTTGATTCAGTACAGCGCAGAAAAAGCTGAAAATCTTTACTACGCAGAACATGCTCTTTTTTTAAAAAAACAAGGAATTAATGTTCCGCAAATGTTAGGGCATGATGAAAAAGAATTATTACTTTGGCTAGAAGACCTTGGCGAGAAGAGCCTCTGGAGTCAACATGCAGAGCCTTGGCATAATCGTTCTATCTTTTATCAAGCTGCATTAGCTCAACTCGCTTGCTTTCATCGCATTTCACTTTCTGAAGTAGTCTCCTCAGGAATTACGCTCCAACAGCCTTTCGATCAAGACCTTTATTTTTGGGAACAGAATTATTTTTTAGAGCATGCACTTGGAGGTTTAGTTGGCATTGAAAAAAA
>CAYYAN010000169.1:0-4263 GCA_964469825.1 uncultured Chthoniobacter sp.
GCCAGTGCCATGTGATAATGCATGATAGCCGATTTTCCAGTAGCATCTAAAACGGAAGCTTCAATAATTTTGAGCACTGCAGCAAAACCACAGAAAAGATTTCCAGCGGTCATCAAGTTAGGAAGAAGATAAATTTTTGGTTCTTGATCATTCATAAAGTCGTTTATGAGTTTACAGATTGATGAATTTGTTGATCTGTGACATTCCAAGAAGCCACTTGACTTGAACCTCCCTGAACTTTATCTCCAATCTTTACTAAAATTGTTGTCTCCATCGGAAGATAAAGCTCCGTACGTGATCCAAAACGAATCATACCAAAACGCTCTCCTTTTTTTAGCTGATCTCCAACATGAGCCCAGGGAACAATGCGCCGTGCAATCGCTCCTGTAATTTGTTTGACACCGACCAACGCATGTTCTCCCTGGATAATCCAGAGCCGACTTTCATTCAACAATGATGACTCTGGCTTGCGAGCATCGAGATAAAGTCCACCGCGAGGTTCACTGTGAATTAATTCACCTGCAATTGGCGAGCGATTCACATGCACATCAAAAACAGAAAGAAAGATGGAAATTCTCTTCAAGCGCATGGTCAAATAAGGATCTCCTTCAACTCCCTCAACCTCATCAATCGAGGTCACTGTTCCATCTGCAGGAGAGACAATTATCGTTGGATCACCAGGAATCTTTCTTTCAGGGTCACGAAAAAAATAAGCTGAAAAAATAATCAACGCTCCAAATGGCAAGGCCATAAGCGGGAGCAAAGCTAAGGCAACAAGCCAAAGAAAGCCTAAAATAAAAAAAATCCATCGCCCTTCGTAGAGGGCTTTGGGATGTTTGCGAGTAGAATGCATAAGAAAATTATCCTAAAAACGGAAATGAAAATGAGAAAGTTTAAAATCAAACGTGAATGGTATATAAACAAAACAAAAGAATTTTTTTATAAAAAAAATTCTTTTTCCGCTCTTTTGTGGCTATTCTCTCATTTCTTTTTTACTTCCTCATGAAACCTTCTCAAAAAATTTCTTCTCACAACTCGATGCGTGATCTCCTTGCTCACTACCCTGGAGCAAAACGCGTTCTCTTCCGTCGTTACCATCTTGGGGGATGCAGCAGCTGTGGCTTTGATTTGGAAGAAACACTGGAACAGCTCTGCAAACGAAGTGGTGGCTTGGAAGCCCAACAAGTTTTGAAAGAAATTGAAGAAGGTCACCGCGAGGATGAAGAGATGTTACTCGATCCACTCTTGCTGCGTGAAAAACTTCATGACACAAGCGTTGTTAACATCCGTCTCTTAGACCTACGTACACGGGAAGAATTTGAAGCAGTCCATATTCCAACAAGCCAGCTTCTCACTCAAGAGTTGATGCAAGAAACGATGGCTGATTGGCTAAAAACGGATCTCCTCATTTTAATTGATCATCAAGGAGAACGCTCTCTTGATGCAGCTGCTTACTTTGCAGGCCATGGTTTCAAGAACGTCAAAGCCTTGCGCGGCGGTATTGATGCTTACGCAGAAAAAGCTGATCATTCACTCCCTCGTTATACCATTGAAAAAGAAAATTCATGAACAACGATTTCTTAACAAAAAAAATCGAACAGGCCGCTGCAGAACCCCAAAACATGGGTGAAATGGAATCTGCTGATGCAATGGGAACCGTTGGAAGCACTAACTGCGGCGACATGCTTCGTCTCTGGATTAAATTTAAAGAAGAAAAAAATGGACGCCGTGTCATTGATCGCGCCACATTTCAAAGTTTTGGATGTCAAACTGCGATTGCTGTTGCCAGCGTTGCGACCGAATTAATCCGCGGAAAAACACCTGAAGAAGCACTCTCCCTCTCAGGAGAAGAACTTTCGGAACCACTTGGCGCCTTGCCACCGATGAAAATCCACTGTGCTCAACTCGTGGAAGATGCCCTCCGCTCCGCGCTGGCTCCATCTTCAACTTCAAGCTCCAAAACCAAACCTCCTTGCGGTTCACCCGCCTCAACTTTATCAGATCAACTGAATCCACAAGCTGGAAAATTTAGAATTAATCTTTTGCCTCACAAGAACTAATTTTTTTATTTCTTTGTATTCTTTTGTAGCTATTTTCTTTTTCTTATATGCACCAAGAAATCATCCTTAAACGTGACTGCGACGCCATTCAGATTCCAAGCGGCACCACGCTTGTACTTCCTGCTGGCACCCAAGTCATCGTCACCCAATCCCTCGGCGGAACTTTTACTGTTGCGACTCCTGGTGGACTCGCACGTATTGATCAAAAAGATGCAGATGCTTTAGGCCTCGATCCCTCTATTGCAACTCCTGCTAAAACTGTTCCGGAAGGAACATTAGAAGAGGCTGTTTGGAATCAACTCAAGACCGTTTTTGATCCAGAAATTCCTGTTAATGTTGTGGACCTTGGTTTGATTTACGACTGCACCATCGTTACAACAGAAACGGACAATACTAGACCCCTTGTAGAACCCGCTGTTGGCGATGCAGCGTCAGGAACCGTCGATACACAGCAACAGAATGTACAAGAGGTACTCGATGCCGCGAACACCCAAGCGACGCCACCATGCACGTCAGCAGTAAAGTTATCCAAAAAATCTACAAAAGCAGAAATCAAAATGACCTTGACAGCTCCTGGTTGCGGCATGGGACCTACGATTGCAGCTGATGCTCGCTCTAAAATTTTAACAATCGAAGGAATTGATGAAGCTGAAGTAGAACTTGTTTGGGAACCCGCTTGGAATCAGAATATGATTAGCAAGGCAGGCCGCATGAAGCTAGGAATGGTTTAGAAAAACATCCTAAAATGTCTGAGATGCGCTTGCGGCGTTGTTTTGGGGCTCGCCTTCGTCATGTATTTCAAAGTATCAACCTGTTTCAAAATACTCTTTACCCTTCACGCTTTACTCTTTATGTATCCGTTTCATGTGAACGGATACATTTTATATTTAATTAGAGCATTTTTTTGGCGAAGCCCTAATTTTTAGTTGTCACCTATTTAGATACACGCACCGGAAAAGCCAATGTATATTTAATAAGACTGTTCGGAATTCCTGATGTCATACCATTCTTATAAAAGACCAAGATGGTTTGGCCTGGATTTTTTGCAGAATAAAAAAAGTTAAGAACCATAGGAGTCTGAGATGCATCAACAATAGAACTTCCAATTTGCTCAATGCTATCTGCGGTATCCGACCACGGCATATATGGAATCCAAGAAGTTGTGTTTGGAATATTTTCAGCAAGCGAAAACTCAACTGTTTCGCCTACGGTTAACTCAACCATTGGCCCACTATCAGTTTCATGAAGCACTTTTGGAGCATCATCTGCTAAGGCTGAAGAGTTATTAGCAAAAAGAGCCATGCAGGCTAAAACTGGAACCAAGAGTAATTTTGAAAAGCTTGTTAATTTAATCATGATTTTCAACATATTCACAAAAATACTTTTTGCAAATTTTTTCTTGCACTTTCCTTCAACTCAGATATTTTATTTGCCCCATGAGTCAACATCCTAGCCTGAAAGGCTCCAGCACTATTACCGCAAAGCGTAGCGTTCTCAAACGTTTTGAGCGTGTCGAACTTTTAAAAAAGCGCAGTCAGTGGAAAGCAGGGCAGCGCGTTATTGGTTTACCAAAAACTAAGCCTGACGCTTAAAGATCCTCCTTCTTCTTTGCGTTCTTTTGCGGCTAATTAATCCATCATGAACGAACTCGAAACTTTGCGTCACTCGTGTGCGCACGTTCTTGCCAATGCGATTTTAAAATTGTGGCCTGAAGCACAGTTTGCTGCTGGTCCTCCAACATCTTCAGGATTTTATTACGATGTCGACCTACCTCATCGGATCACTCCAGAAGATTTTGAACGTCTTGAAAAAGAGATGCGCAAAGTTATTCAAGCGGCACAGCCTTTCGAACGTCAAGTTGTCAACCGCCAAGAGGCCCTTGATATGGGCCAGCGCGGAGAGCTTGCAGGCTTAGGGCCTCGCTCAACTCCAAGCCGTTTTAAACTCGATATCATTGAACACATTCCTGAGGAGGAAACAATCACTCTTTATCGCAACGGAGAATTCACCGACCTCTGCGCGGGACCTCATGTTGTTGACACTTCTAAAATTGGTGCCTTTCGCCTAACACATGTTGCTAGCGCCTACTACAAAGGCGATGAAAACAATCCTCAACTTCAACGTATCTACGGAACAGCTTTTGCTACGGAGGAAGAGTTGGATGCTTACTTCCAAATGCTAGAAGAAGCTAAAAAGCGAGATC
>CAYYAN010000170.1:0-4188 GCA_964469825.1 uncultured Chthoniobacter sp.
TTAGAACAGATACTATTGCGTAAAATTTTTTATTTTCATTCACGTTTTTAGGATCATTGTCATTTCTTAACTTGAACTTGTTTTTCAAATTCGCGATAATTTTTCCCCAATTGTACCAATTTATAAATGACGACTAAGATTTCTCTAATAGACGAGGGGGAGCACGCTACTGAAGCCCCCATCAATAAGATGCTCCAACCTGAGCAGAAGATTGCTACATTGCGTGAGATGATCAGAATCCGTCGCTTTGAACAGCAGGCTCTCAATTTTTATAAACAAGGAAAAATGGGCGGCTTTCTGCATATTTACATCGGCCAAGAATCAGTTGCAGTTGCAGCAACTTCACTCATGAATGGGCAGGATGAAATAATCACAGCTTATCGTGATCATGGACATGCCCTTGCCGTCGGCATGGGAATGGAAGAATGCATGGCTGAACTTTTTGGAAAAGCAACAGGCTGCTCCAAGGGAAAAGGAGGATCGATGCATTTTTTTGCTCCCGACAAACATTATTGGGGCGGACATGGTATCGTGGGAGGACAAGTTCCACTTGGTCTTGGCCTGGCTTTTGCTTTGAAGTATAAAAATATTAAAGGCTGCGCTCTTTGCTTTCTTGGGGATGGAGCTGTTAACCAAGGCCCTGTTAGCGAATCACTCAACATGGCCTCTCTCTTCGACTTACCTCTCGTCATTATTATTGAAAATAATGGTTATTCTATGGGAACAAGCCTAGAACGCTCTTCCTCCATCAAAAATTATCTAGCCGAGCGCGCTGAAGGATTCAATATGGCATGGGACACGGCTAATGGAAGTGATTTTTATGAACTGCGCGCTAAACTCCATCACCTTATGGAACGAGCACGCAACGAATCTAAGCCCAGCATCTTGGAAGTAGCAACTTACCGTTACTATGGCCACTCCATTGCTGATGCTAATGCCAAAAAATATCGGACCCCTGAAGAAATTGAGGCCTACAAAGCCAATCACGATCCCATCATGCTCTGGCAGAAGCAACTCTTAAAAGAAAACGTTATTACCGAAGCCGCCATTGAAGAAATTGATAACGCTGCTAAAGAAGAAGCAGCTGGTTCCGTGGCCTTTGCTGAAGCTAGTCCCTGGCCTGATCCTGAAAATATTTTTGACGATGTCTATTCGCAAATCAATCAAGGAACACATTTTTTTAGCTAGTGCTAAAAAGGTAAAGAGTAAAGGTTAAAGAGCTTTTCAAAATCGAAATAAATCAATTTTTCAGAACATCATCTTTTACAAAAATTTCATTTTGCAACAGGGATTCGCTCTTGCCTCAGTTACTCTTCACCCTTTACTCTAACACCCTTTACTGAACTCTATGCCACTTATCACCTATCGAAAAGCCCTCAATGAAGCCTTTGCGGAAGAACTAACCCGCGATGAATCTGTTTTTCTCATGGGCGAAGAAGTAGCTGAGTACAACGGTGCTTACAAAGTAACCGAAGGACTTTGGGAACGCTTTGGATCCAAGCGTGTCGTCGACACCCCGATCAGTGAAGCCGCCTTTCTTGGGCTCGGCGTTGGGGCAGCCATGATGGGACTTCGGCCTGTTGTAGAGTTGATGTTTTGGAGCTTTGCCTACGTCGGCTTTGATCAAATCATTAACAATGCTGGTTGCGTTCGGTATATGTCGGGCGGTCTTATCAATGTTCCCATGGTCATCCGCGGCCCAGCCAATGGAGGAACGAATGTTGGCGCAACGCACTCGCATACACCAGAAAACTTTCTCGCCAATACACCTGGCCTCAAAGTCGTTTCTCCTGCAACTCCCTACGATGCCAAAGGCCTCATGATTTCTTCCATTCGCGACAACGATACCGTTTGTTTCATGGAAAATACATTGCTTTATGGTGATGTAGGAGAAGTTCCAGAAGGTTCCTATACCATCCCACTCGGTGTTGCTGACATTAAGCGAGAAGGAACAGATATTTCATTCATTGCTCATGGTCGTGCCGTTCTAACAGCCCTGACCGCTGCTGAAATTCTTGCAACAGAACATGGTATCTCTGCCGAAGTTGTTGATCTTCGCTCCATCCGTCCATTGGACGAAGAAACTATTTTAAACTCTGTTGCCAAAACACATCGAGCCCTCCTTATTGATGAAAGCAAACCTTTCTGTGGTATCAGTTCTCAAATTGCAGCTCTCATTGCTGAGAAAGTTTTTGATGAACTCGATGCTCCTGTTGCACGAGTTACTTCCCTCGATGCCCCTGCGATCTATAGCATGCCACTAGAAAAACTTCAATTACCAACACCCGAGCGCGTTGTTGCCAAAGCACTTTCGCTTTTTTAAACTTTCGTATCACTCCATCTCCCATCTTCTATCTTTTAATAGTATGCCCGAAATCACGATGCCAAAACTGAGCGACACCATGACCGAAGGAACTCTCCTTCGTTGGTGCAAACAAAAAGGAGACAAAATCGAAATTGGAGACCTTCTCGCTGAAGTCGAAACCGACAAAGCTACGATGGAAATGGAATCTTTCGAAGAAGGCACTCTTACGGAACTTTTTGTTCCTGCAGGCGCTAAAGTCACTGTTGGAACACCAATCGCTTTAATTCTTGGTAAAAATGAAACTGCCATTACTCCAGGAATATCTTCTGCAGCTCCTTTAAAAGCCACTACCTCTCCTACAGCAACAACATCAAAAGCCCCTACTTTTCCTGCTACAATACCAAGCCGTTCTCGCTCAGCCATCCCAGGCTCAGCGGTTTCTTCTGAACGTATCAAAGCCTCACCACTTGCACGCAAGATCGCAGCTTCTCGCGGTCTCGCCTTAACTGATCTTATCGGCAAAGGAACCGGCCCTGGGGGACGAATCATTGCAGCAGATGTCGTAAATGCGCCACTAAGTAGCTCCACACCAGCTGCTGGTGTAACTTCTAATGTACCCGCAATATTGCCAACACCAATAACAGGAAATCCAGAAGTTCAAATCCCACTCAGCAACATGCGCCAAGTCATTGCTCAGCGCTTGCTTGCCAGTAAAACTCAAATTCCCCACTTTTATCTCTCGATTGAAATTGATGCCGCTCCGATGGTAACCTTTCGCAAAGAATTTAACACCACTGGAAATAAAATTACTTTTAACGATATCGTCCTTCTTGCAACAGCACGCGCAGCCATGGAAAAACCGAAGGTTAATGCTGCCTTTGGAAACGGCGTTATTTTCCAATATGAAAGCGTCAATCTTTCCGTTGCCATTGCCGTTGAAGATGGCTTAGTAACTCCTGTCATTCGGGATGCTCAAAAGTTATCACTACCCCAAATCAGCACTGCAGTCAAAGACTTGGCCACACGCGCTCGCGAGAAGAAACTAAAGCCAGAGGAATTTTCTGGCGGCACCATCACCGTTTCTAACCTTGGCGCTTACGGCATCGATCAATTTTGCGCCATCATCAATCCTCCACAAGCTGCTATCCTGGCTGTGGGAGCAATCATTAAAAAGCCAATCGTCAACGAACATAATCAGCTTGCTGTTGGGCAGCGACTTAACCTAACGCTTAGCGGCGACCATCGTGTCGTTGATGGCGCCGTGGCAGCCGAATATCTTGGAGCACTACGACAGTTACTGGAATCACCGAGTAGATTGTTGTTGTGACAAAAATTCTCACCGCTTTCGCCCTCGGCTTTCTCTACTTTATCAGCGCAATTCCAGCTGGAAGCGCCCTAGGAGTACCAATTTGGGCAGCAGCCCTGACAGCCTGGCTCGGCTATTCAGCTGGAAGCGGAATCATTCTTTTATTAGGAGTTCCTGCTCAAGAATGGTTACGCCAAAAATGGAAATTTTCCTTCACTCCTGATCCTAAAAAATTATTTTGGCGAGTCTTTGATCGTTATGGCATCATTGGATTAGGTCTCATCGCCCCGATCACCATTGGCCCTCAGCTTGCAACATTGATTCTTTTAACATTAGGCATCACCCCATGGAGAATTTTCTTTGCGATTACGTTTGGAGCCATACCATGGGTCCTTATCTTCGCAGGAGCGATCCAAAGCAGCCTCTTTTTTTAAAAATAGGCTAACCCCGGATATTTGACGATAATTCTGCTGCGGCTTGCGAGAGCCTGATGTATACTGCGTCAGTCTAGGATTGCTCCTTGGGCAGTATGAAACATACAGCCGTCGTCGCAATCCGTCGTCTTCCTTGTCTACAT
>CAYYAN010000171.1:0-4151 GCA_964469825.1 uncultured Chthoniobacter sp.
GATTCAGTTTCAATGGACCCCGTTCTAAATGGTCCATCACACGACCTGGCGTTCCAATAACAATTTGAACTCCTTTTTTTAATTCAAAGAGCTGACGCTCATAAGAAGCTCCACCATAAATCGGCACACAATGAATGTTCCTCTTGAAGGCCGTGAGTTTATAGACTTCATCTGCTACCTGCGTCGCCAATTCACGGGTTGGACAAAGAATTAATACTTGAACAGCTTTATTGGCAGGATCAATTTTTTCAATCGCAGGAATTGCAAAGGCAGCTGTCTTGCCAGAGCCAGTTTGAGACTGACCAACAACATCAGCACCAGCCATCAATACTGGGATTGCCGCTGTTTGAATAGGTGATGCTTCTTCAAATCCAAGCTGCGCTACAGCCTTCATCATCTCGGGAGAGAGGCCGAGCGCCTCGAACGTACTTTTTTCCATAACAAAACAATAAACTCAAAACAAACTAAAGAACACAAAGAAATGATCGCTTATTTAGAAAAGATCCTTAAAACTAAGAAGCGTGTGTGATGTCATTATTATCGGCGCTGGCGCAGCCGGCCTTTTTTGCGCCTTTCAAGCAGCTCAACGAGGATGTCGCGTTCTTTTATTAGAACACAATGATCGTGTTGGAAAAAAAATTGAGATTTCCGGAGGTGGTCGTTGTAATTTCACTAACATTCATGCTAGTGCTGAAAATTATCTTTCAGAAAACCCCAATTTTTGTAAGTCAGCATTAGCTCGCTTCTCTCCATGGGATTTTATTGCCCTTGTTGAGAAACATAAGATTGCTTATCACGAGAAAAAATTAGGACAACAATTTTGTAATCACAGCTCTCGTGAAATTATTGCAATGTTATTAGATGAATGTCATGAATCCGGTGTTAAAATCATGACTTCATGTCGTGTTGAAAAAGTTACCAAGCAAGAGAATTTTGAACTTAAAACTTCTCGCGGCTCTTTTACAGCCAAATCATTGGTCATCGCTACCGGAGGATTGTCTTTTGCAAAACTGGGCGCTACTGATTTTGGACATCGAGTTGCTAAACAATTTGGAATCGCTGTTACTCCATTAGGGCCAGCGCTTGTGCCGTTAGCCCGGATGTTTCATCCCTCTCTACTGCGAAAGCCGGGAACGCCGATCACTGCTGCGTTAGACTTGTCCCATCAGCCTTCGCTGCTTTCTCGTCACGAGAGTGATGAAATATCCGGGCTAACTTTTACATTAAACGATTCTAAGTTTTGCAGTAATCTCTCTGGAGTCTCGCTGCCAGTGCGTGTTGAACATCGCGACATCAAATTTGAAGAGGCACTGCTTTTCACTCATCGTGGCGTCAGCGGCCCTGCTATTTTGCAAATTTCTTCAACATGGAAGCCAGGCGAAGAACTTTTTTTTGATTTACTGCCAGACTCAGCAGCCGCTTCTCAGCTAAAAGAAGAGCGCAAGAGCCATACTCTGATCCCCAATCTTTTGAGTCGCTATCTTCCTCGACGCTTTGCAGAAGCCTGGTGCGATCGACATCACTTTTTAAAATCAGCTCATCAATACAGCGATCAAGAATTTTCTAATCTCCTCCAACTCTTACATCGATGGCCACTCCGCTTTGCTGATACTGAAGGCTATCCCAAAGCTGAAGTCACACGCGGTGGAGTTTCAACTTCAGAACTCTCTTCAAAAACAATGGAATCACGAAAAGTTCCAGGTCTTTATTTTATCGGTGAAGTCGTTGATGTCACCGGATGGCTGGGAGGCTATAACTTTCAGTGGGCCTGGGCTAGTGCTCATGCGGCTGCGGAAGCAATCCAAGATAAAGTCTGTCCTAAGATTGTCTAACCCTTTTTTACTTGCCATGTTGCCTTCATCTCAATATCAACGGAAAAACCTTTTTCCTTTTATGACCCAAAAAAACCTACTTCTACTTCTCAGCATCATTTCTTTAGGATTTGCCACAGCTCATACTCAAGAGCTAAAACAAATTCAACTTCAAGATGGCCTTAGCTATGAAAACAGCACCTGGGTTGAAGACTGGACGAGCAATTTAGACACTAATTACTACATCAGCCATCTTCCACCAGGAGTTAACACGCTGAATGTTTTTGTAGGGCAACTTGCTTGGGTCAATGGCACCGCAACTATTAATGGCTATTCACTCGACACCCCAGGAACACCTGCTGGAACAGGCGCTTTTCCGAACGTGGCTGCACTGACAAGTTTTGTTCAAGGATGCAAAGCTGCAGGCTGCACGGTGAAACTTTCTATTGGCGGACAAGCAGGAACAACTTTTGGCAATTCTTGGAATTGTTTAAACTCAGATAATGTTGCTGCGTTTGCACAAGCCTTTGTTGATCTCTGCCGCACGACAGGAGCTGATGGGGCTGATTTTGATTATGAATTAGAAGATACAACAGCGGCTTCTTTTGCAGGAGCCATGGCAGGAAAATTTAAAGATCTCGCTCCTGATTTAGCTACCAGTTGCTGTGTTTTTGGTGGATGTGATGCTAATGGACCTTGGCATGCTTGTAACACCTCATTCTTAGCTGCAGCTGTGACGAGTCAAAATTGGTGTGCTATTGATCGCGTTTACGTCATGACCTACTGGGACTACTCTACCCTTAGCCAAAACGAAGAATTCATGACCTATTGGAATAGCTGGCTTGCTCAACAACATGGCTTTACACCTGCTCGCATCAGTGCTGGCGTTGATCCAACCGATCCTGCCACCTCTCCCAATGATGGAAGCCTGGATAATTGGATTGCCTTTGCTGCTCAGAATGGCTTCAGCACGGCCATCTGGGATCAACAAGGAGTTGATAATTACATCGCAGGAGACGGATATAACCAGAATTGGGGAGAGATCATTTCAAATCTCTACAAAACTGATATTTGGCTTTATCAGTAACAACAGAGGCAATAACATCATGAACTCCAATACCCCTTCCTTTACCTTTAACATCCTCCACGCACACCTGGAGTAAAAGTAAGGCAACAACAAAATAAATTGTTCATGGGCTTATCCTGCTTAAATTTGCTACTTGCTGGCGCAATAGTTTCCCGCCTACGCGGGAATGACATCGAGGGTGTAGCGATTGTTTATTTTCTTTAGAAGGTTATTTTTTAAAAAGCATCAATGAAAATGCAGAAGTTGGCGAAAGGATTCTTATTCAAATTTATTTTAGAACTATGACTTCCTTACACGCATTGGGGTTAACGTATTACTTTAACCCTCGACAAACCGAATAGTAATATTTTTTAAGTGGTCGTGCCCCAGTCATGGAGTAACTCTCGTCAATGAGTTCCACTTGAGAAAAATCCCTCCATATTTCTATTGGTGGATATTTCCATGCATAGACACAAAGAGCATTACTTCCAGCAGGGTATTGTTTTCGATATCCTGGCCAAATGGAAAATTGATCTTTGATGTGCCTCCAATCTGCTTCGTACGTATCAGGATGACCAGGAAGATAAAAACTCAAGAGGCTTGCCGTTTGATAATTGTCAGAAACAAAAAAATCAGTTCCATATTTTTGAGAAAGCTCTAAAGCATGTTGCGCGATAGATGCTGAACCACGTGCACGATCGAGAGGATCAACAATGCCGAGGTTGCGATAAGTTTGCACTATAGTTTGTATTATCGGTCGTTTATCCTGCTGCCAAGAGGCTGAAATCGGTACGTGCAGCCACCAAGTGTTGTGTAACATAATTGTTTCAAAAGCAGCAATTGCAAAAGAAACCACAACCCATTTTTTTGCCCAAAGCCAACGGCGCACAAGTGCCGACCAATTACCAGCAAGCAAGATCATTCCTGCAATATAACAAGGCGCCGTCCAATTGGGCTCTGCAGCTTTATTCAAACTGAGGCAGGAATAAAAAACAAAAAGAGGAATAAAGAGCGACCTCAAGTAACGTGTCGTCTCTACATGCAGATCATCATATTGAGGCCAAAAAACTGAAATCATAACGCCGAGAAAGAAGAAGGGCGAAATTACTCCGGCCTGTGCTCCAAAAAACGTTAGAATTTCTACAGGCTTAACGCTCCACGAATGATCGAGATCACCGCGATGAATCAAATGAACAATCCCGATACCATGATGCTCAACATTCCAAATGATCATTGGCAGAGCAAAGCAACATATGGTTGCCAACATTATGTAG
>CAYYAN010000172.1:0-4137 GCA_964469825.1 uncultured Chthoniobacter sp.
GTTTCTCGACTTGGAGAAGATTGTGGAATTTGGTTTCTCAGTTGTGATGGGCGTTCACAAGAAAAATTTTTTCAAGAATGGAATGAATGGCAAAAACCGTTGGCTTTTTTTCCAAGCCTCGGCATGACAGCAGAAGGGGTTGGGGTGGCTGATCCTGAAGTTGTTTCTGAGAGACTTGCTTTTTTGGGTCATGTAGCTGAAAAAAAAACCTTTGTTGCCAGTGCTACGCTTTCAGCTTTGTCAGACAATGTTCCGCCACCTAAAGAACTTTTAGCTGATGTCTTAAAATTTGCAGTCGGCTGGAAAGGCTTTCCTGGAGGCCTTTCCAAGCAGCTCGAAGAAATTGGTTTTGAGCGTACTGCTCAAGTTGGTCATCGTGGGGAGTATGCTTTGCGTGGAGGAATTCTTGATCTTTTTGCCTGGCAAGAGACATTTCCTTGTCGTTTAGAATTTGATGAAGAAAAAATTATTTCGATCCGCAGTTTTGATCCCGATACACAACTCTCATTGGAAAATTTAGAGGCATGTGAAATTCAATCAGCAGAGCCAGAGCGGGCTGGGGTTCAGCTTGCCAGCTACATTAAAAAAGGGGACCTCGTAGTTCTCTTGGGTGATGAATTTAGTGAGGCAGAGGAAACGATGCTAGCACAACTTTCGGTAAGGAAATTGCGATTTTCAGAGAGACTTGTTGATGGAGATGCAAAAGAGATTTCTTATGAGTTTATTTCATTGCCTATTCCCTTTGCTAAATTTTCAGCCGGTGACTTTGTCATGGAAGAAGGAAGGCGAAAAGAATTTTTTAAACAATTAAAAAAATGGCAAGAAGAGGGATATCAATTTTTCTTTTTTAGCAGCACCGAAGCTAGTGGAGAGCGATTTGCTGTATTGGCGGAAAAAGTAAATCTTCTTCGCTCTTCACTACAACTGCGCTCAGGAAATCCTTCAGAGGGCTTTGTCATTGAAGAAGCAAAACTTGTTTTTCTTGCTGAAGCTGAAATTTTTGGACGTTCGGCGCAGCAGCAGTGGCGTGCCTCCCATCGCAAGCAAGAAGAACAACGAACTGCACGTTCTGCTATTGATTATACTGAGTTTGAAGAGGGTGATTTTGTAGTGCATGTTGAGTATGGGATTGCTCATTATGCTGGGATTGAAAGAATGCCTGATCTGCATGGTGACTTAACAGAGGTCTTGGTGCTCGAGTTTGCGAATGAAGCAAAACTTTTTGTGCCGCTTGATCAAGCGTGGCAAATTTCACGCTATGTAGGAGTCGGTAAAGCAAGACCTTCTCTCTCATCGCTTGAAAATGATCGCTGGAAAAAGACGCGAGCTATTGCTGAAAAATCAGTTTTTCTCTATGCAGGAAAATTATTAAAACTTCAAGCTGAGCGTGAGACAGGTTCTGGACATGCCTTTGGGCCAGATACGCCGTGGCAACGAGAGTTGGAAGAACATTTTCCTTATCGAGAAACGACTGATCAGTTACGGGCCATTGCTGAAATTAAACAAGATATGGAATCACCTATGCCGATGGATCGCCTTTTGTGTGGTGATGTTGGGTTTGGTAAGACGGAAGTCGCTCTACGTGCTGCTTTCAAAGCGGTACTTGATGGAAAACAAGTTGTTTTTTTGGCTCCAACGACGGTGTTAGCGCAGCAACATTTTCAAACATTAAGAGAACGTATGAGTGCTTATCCCGCGAAGATTGAATTAATGAGTCGCTATCGCACAGTAGCAGAACAACGTGAGGTAGCGAAGGGTTTGGCATCAGGATCCGTTGACATTGTTGTAGGAACACATCGCCTTTTTTCTTCTGATATTGTTTTTAAGGATTTGGGTTTAGTGATTGTGGATGAAGAACAGAGATTTGGAGTAAAACATAAAGAAATGTTCAAGGAACGTTTTCGCCTGATCGATATGCTCACACTTTCAGCAACGCCGATTCCACGCACTCTTTATTTATCGCTAATGGGAGCGCGTAAGATGTCTTTATTAGAAACCCCTCCTATGAATCGTCAACCGATTGAGACATTGATTGCTGCTTATGATGAGCGTCTCATTCGGAAAGCTATTGAGCAGGAGCTGGCTCGTGGTGGACAAGTTTATTTTTTACATAATCGTGTCGCCACAATTGAAAAAGTTGCCACACGATTACAGGAACTTGCGCCAAAAGCTCGGATCGTCATTGGTCATGGGCAAATGGATGAAAAAGATTTGGAACAGATTATGCAACGGTTTGTAAGAGGAGAAGCTGATATCCTTGTTTCTACAACAATCATTGAAAGTGGTCTCGACATTCCGAATGCTAATACCATCATTATTGATCGTGCCGATCTTTTTGGATTGGCTGATCTTTATCAACTAAGAGGGCGAGTTGGACGAAGTCAGCAGAAAGCTTATGCCTACTTGCTCTTGCCGCAAAACATGATGGTTTTTGGTGAGGCTCGGCGTCGTGTTCAAGCAATTCGACAATATTCCGACCTTGGAGCAGGTTTTAAAATTGCCATGCGTGATTTAGAAATTCGTGGCGCTGGCAACCTTCTAGGAACAGCTCAAAGTGGGCACATTGCAGCTATTGGATTTGACCTCTATTGCAAAATGCTTCACAAGGCTGTGGCTCAATTAAAAGGAGAAGCGCAACAAGAGGCTCCTATGCTACAAACCTCTCTCTTTTTTGATTTTGTTGCTCCCTCTGCTGCGGCTTGGGAACATGCTTTAAAGGAACATGCTGCCAAAGAAAAAAAAGAGAGAAAGCAATTTTCTCAATCCTTGCTTCCTGCTTTTATTCCAGAGGATTATTTACCAGAAGTGACTCTTCGGTTAGAACTTTATCGTCAACTCTCAGCCGCTGCTGATTGTCAGGCGCTTGAACTATTAGAGAGATCCTGGCGCGATCGCTTTGGTCCTATTCCGCCTCCCTTGTGTCATTTGCTCATGATGGAACGTATCCGTCGTACTGCTGCTAAGTCTAGTGTGACTAAAGTAGAGACGCAAGGTCCGAAACTTTTAATGACTCGTCACGGAGATTTTCTGCAATTAAATCATCGCTTTCCAAGGTTAACGGCCGTGACTCCTGTAGCAAAGCTGAAAGAGGTCTTGCAGTTTGTAGAATCATTGCAGCTATCGTGATCATAATAGGGTTATGCAAGAACTCCAATATTGAGAGTAGAACTCTTATTAAAGGTAGTGTAGAGTTACTCAGCATGAAAAGTTGGAGCACTCTTTTATTTCTGATTGTTTTGATCGGATCTCTTCCTCTATTAAAAGGGGAAGAGATGGTGGTCAATTGAATTGCTGCTGTTGTGAATAATGAGATCATTACTTTTTCTCAAGTGCGCGAGCTTGTAGCAGCTCAGGAAAAAGCTGCGGCCCAAATGTATCAAGGCAAACAATTAGAGGATAAAATTAAAGAAATCCGACAAGCAGCAATGAGAGATTTGATTGATCGTGCCTTGATTCTTCAAGAATTTAAGAAAAAAGAATTTTCGATTCCAGAATACTATATCGATGATTCCATTCAAAAAATTATCCGCGAAGAATTTGGAGGAGATCGCACCGCCTTTCTTAAGACTTTGCAGGCGCAAGGGTATTCTCTCTCTCGTTTTCGTCAGTCTCAAAAAGATAAGATTATTGTTCAGGTGATGCGTGGTTCTAAGCTCAAGGAAAACTATGTTGTATCTCCGGTAAAAGTTCGATCTTATTACGACAAAAATCATGATGTCTATACTACTCCGGAGCAGGTGAAGCTTCGCATGATTGTCTTGCATGAAGCAGATCCCAATAGCCCAGATGGTTCTAAAAAAGCTATGGCAGAACAGATTCACCAAAAAATTGCAGGAGGTGCTGAATTTGATCGGATGGCGCAGATGTACTCTGAAGACTCGACGCAAGATTCTGGAGGAGATTGGGGTTGGGTAGAACGGAAGACGTTAAACACAACGCTTGCCAATGCTGCATTCTCGATGAAAGCAGGAGAGGTAAGTCCTGTGATAGAGCTAGATCATTCTTATTACATTCTCATGGTGGAGGCGATTAAAAAAGCCTCTGTCAAACCATATGCGGAAGTGCAGCGTGAGATTGAACAGAATCTCATTGAACAAGAAAAGTTAAAGGCTCAAGAACGCTGGATACAGGGTCTCA
>CAYYAN010000173.1:0-3444 GCA_964469825.1 uncultured Chthoniobacter sp.
AAAAGGACTCGTTGTCGTGGTTACAGGAACAAGTCCAGCTCCAGCAGCAGCAATAGTAGTTGCTAAAATTTCCTTCAGCTGAGCAAGTTTATCACTCTTTAAAATTTCTCCTTCAAGACCAGCTGATCCGTCTGTGATGCCCCATTTTTCCTGGGTTCCATGCTGAGTGTTGCTTAAGGCGATTCCTTTAATCGGAAGTTCTTTCCCATTTTGCCAAACAACAATCCAATCTTTTTCAGAGGCGATACGCTCTCGAGACCTATCAATTTGAGCCGTTCCGTGGACTTCGGTTCCTGCTGGAATAATACAAATACCATTTTGATAAACATCTTCCAGCACCATTCCAATAATGGGAGTAGCAATGCGAGAAGAATCAACTGTATTAACAAGAACACACTTTATGAGACGTCCGTGAGGGAGATAAGCTTCACTAATATTTTTTTCTTGGTTAGAAGCTGCTGCATAAATTCTCATGGGACATGGTGAAGAAGAAGAGGTTGGTAAAACAGATTGCAATAAACTTGTTTGATTGTTTGCTTGTGATGACAAACCAGACGTTAACTTATTGGTTGATGACTCAATGGGATCGATAGGAGTTGAAAACTCATGGGTTGCAGCTTTCGTTGCTACTTTTGATATCGATTCTTGAGGAGTAGATTTTTTAGCTGAGTGAGGAAGTAAAAATTGGATGAGTAAAACAACAACAATTCCTCCAACTGTTAGAAACATTTTTCCTTGGTTAGTTTCTAACAAAAATTTTAATGCTCGAGTTATGGAGGGAGGTAATTTCATGGCGCTTTTTTGGCGATGCTTTTATTCTTACTGCCATCAGAAGCTGTACCAGTAAAGCTTTGATCGCCATCAGCAATTAAAACAATATTCCAATCATTTTTTGGAGAGAGATGATTTCTTCCGCCAGTGGCAGTTCCAGTAATTCCAAAATAAGCCGTTACCGTGGCATGAGGAGGAATGTTCCCTGAGGCGTCCACAATGCTGGTGCTGTAGAGATTTTCTTTAAGGCCAATAGAAACGTTTTGAGGATCATAAGCGATCGATTGAGCGGTTTTATTTTCAAGTGTGAGTTTAAAAATCAACGTGTCAGCTTCTTCAAATCGGTAAACATCATCAATGACAATGCGATAATTGGGATAATCGAGTTCTTTTCTTGGAGCATCATGCATCACTCCTTGCAGCACCTCAGGATGTTGTCTTAGAAGAAGAGCATAGCTTTTTACTTTATCCAAAAGTGAAATCAACAGCTCCGGAGAAACAGACTTTTTTTTGCGATTGCTGCGTTGAGAAGAATAGAAAAGTGTTAATGTTCGATAAGGATGACTGGAGGAAAAAATATGAAAAACGTACGCCTTCTTTTCAAAGATGATGTTGAGATAATCTTCAACATGAGACTTTGTGGATCTGATCGTGAAGTAATAACTGCCCGGTTGATAGTCGATCAGGAAGTCGGCACTGCCTTGTGATGAGGCAGCAGAAGTCTTAGAAGCAAAGATGCCACTAATAGGCGAGGGGAAAAGAATTGTGGTATTTCCTACCGTGTCAGTAACAGGAATTTCATAAACGAGAAATTCATCTAATGGCTTTTGTGCAATAGCTGGAACATTTTCAGATCCGTGGGCCATGCAACTTAGTAAAAAAAATAGAAATAATTTTTCCATCATTTAATCCCTTCTTTTTCTGTGTAACGAATGTCATAAAGAGCAAGTGGCAACATTCCACTTCCAAGAATGTTTGGGTTGCGCACAAAAACTAATTCCATTTCAAAGCTGTAAGGCTCATGGAAAGCGATGTTGCGAAGGAGTCCGTCTCGAATCAGATTTCCATTAACCTTGACCGTATATGATTCCCAAGAATTATTTTTGTTGTCGGTAAGACGCTTTGTATCCAAAACAACAATTTTGGTAACTTCACATTTTTGATGAATATTCTTTTCTCTAAATTCTGTAGCTTGTGATTCTAAAAGTTGACGAATTTTTTCTTTTGCTGGTCTAATAAAAAGAGTCTTTCCAATTTCTGAAAGGTCTTGCCCATTCGGATTGCGTTGCAAAATACAAAGCGCTGCTAATTTTGCTTCATAAGCTTGTAGACTTCCTTGCTCTGAAAATCCAAGCGCTGGAGAATAAAGAACTGATCCGTCTGGAGAGAGAATGATGACTTTCTCTTCTTGCTTCATCGCACGAATTGTCCATTGCGGCAAGAGTGCACACAAGATAGCCATTCCAAAAGCAATGCCACACCAGATCCTGGCAGAGATAGTAGACTGGCTAATAAGATAAATTGGACTTTTCATGGGGGGATGAGTTTTAAAATCTATTTTACTGTTTTCACAATTCTAATTGCAGTTGTGGAACAGAAATTTTTTCTGTTTTATCCTCAGACGTTGTTACTTCTCGGTTTGCTCCTTGCGTTGATTGACCATCATTAGGAAGCATTGTCTGACTACCTGAAGACGGAGAAACAAAAGATTGATTTACTCTTCCTCCTTCCATAAAAGGACCGCTTGTTTGTGGAGAGGGCGAGGGAAAGCTAGAAAATTGTGACGAAGAGGTAACTGAATTTAACGAAGTAGTAGCTGCAGAAACTAATTTTGAAATACCAGAGTAATAAACGGCCTGCTGAGCCATTCCAAAAGCACTCATGGCTGCTCCAGCTACATTGCTTCCTCTCATAATCGCACCGGTGATAATAGGCACAGAAAAATAGAGCGCCATGGGCAGAATAGCAGCCACTAAACACATCACAAGAAACTGTGGCCCTACTGTCACAACAGCTGAACTGGCCACTCCAGCAGCACCAGCTCCCATGATTGGCATAATGATATTTCCCAAAATAATTAAAAGAGTGTCCACAATCGCAAATCCAATATTCCAAAGAATGATGGTGAGAGAAGTAATGAGAAAATTAACTCCAATCGATTTCGTGTAAGAAAAGGCCAAACATCCAATAAGCAGCGGAGAAACAGCAATCAACAGCAACATGGAAACATCTTTAATCCAGTAAACAATTTGATATCCAATGAATCCTATGTTTTGTAAGCACGTTCCAATGGAGTATGTCAATCGTCCTGCAACATCGGTCCAGCTTGGTTCTGTTGCTTGAGCTTTGATCTGCTGCAAAAAGGCATCTTGGTTGCTTTTATCAAGAGCTCCTTGCTTTTCTGAAATAGAAGTGTGGACTTCTAAGAAAGCTTTGTCTCCTGCTTGAATGATCGCTGGAAAATTAAATGCCAATGCAGCAATAAAGACTACTTTAAGCAGATTAAACAACTGCTCTTTCATATTCTCACCGGCTAGCCAAGCTCCTTCTACAAAGCCAGCCAAAGTGAAAATAGAAGTTATTCCTAAAAGGGCTTGTCTCATCACTTCGATGTAATCAAGCCCCTTATCAAAGAGTATTCCAGCGATGAACATAACAACCTAACGTGTTTTA
>CAYYAN010000173.1:3470-4085 GCA_964469825.1 uncultured Chthoniobacter sp.
TGAAATTTCCTGCCGGTTTTCGATAAGCAATATCTTCCATTCTTTGATGACGTTCTTCTGACTGTTGCCTTGAGTCTTTTTGATATTGCTCTGCTTCTTGTCTTGCTAAGTCTCTGTGAGAAGGGAGCAACCACTTCCATGCAATAATACCAATAAGGATGAGAATGATGATGGCAAGTATTTGTGTTGTTTTCATTGTTATGGTTTGTGTTAGCGGATTTGATTGAGATTATTGACAGCTTGGTTTCTTCTGGCAGCACTCTCCTGAGATTGTTGATCGGAAACTTGCTTGTAGGCCTCTTGATAAGTTGATTCTTCCATCAGCTTGCGATTTTGGACCATTTGTATGCTGAGTTGAGTCTGTTGTTGCAATTGACTGATCGTGGCATCAGTAGAAGCCAATGCTGCTGCGGTACTATCAACAGCAGCTTGGAGCTTTTCAGTTGTAGCCTGATCTTGAGAGTTTTTAATTTGTTCTCTCAAACTTCCTAATTCACTACGCAATCTGGAACTCTGCGCAGAGGCTGATTGCAGCTGCTGTCGTTGTTGATCGAAGAGTGATTCAATCGATTTATATTTTGCAATATTGTTAGTAGGGGATTGGCCTGTTAGGAG
>CAYYAN010000174.1:0-4081 GCA_964469825.1 uncultured Chthoniobacter sp.
ACGAATTGCCATGAAATATCCGGACTAGGGATAAACAGAGCAAGTAACAAAACGTAAAAATCAAACACGAATAGTATAACACAAAGATGACCCAACAAGCACAACAGAATTATCATCAAAGTCTTCTTGAAAAAAAAGGACTGATTCTTGGCATTCTCAATGTCACACCTGACTCCTGTTCTGATGGAAATCCCTTCTTAACATCGGAACAAGCTGTAGAGAGAGGCCTCGAGTTGCTCGCTGAGGGAGCTGATATTCTTGATGTAGGTGGAGAGTCAACACGCCCTGGAGCAGTCCCCACCTCACCAGAAGAGGAAATGCGACGCGTCATTCCCGTCATCAAGAAACTCCGTGAAAGAACAAAAATTCCTATCTCGATTGATACGTCTAAGGCTGTTGTAGCCCAAGCAGCCATTGAGGCCGGTGCTTCGATCATTAATGATGTCACTGCATTATCCGATCCAGGTATGGCAGAGGTGGCAGCCTCCACTCGAGCAGGCCTCATCTTGATGCACATGCAAGCACTCCCTTCGACAATGCAGATTTCACCAAGCTATCCAAACGATGATGTTGTGGCGGCTGTAACAACATTTTTAACAGAAGCTCGCGAGAAGGCATTACGTCACGGCATCTCAAAAAATGCGATCATTCTTGATCCTGGCATCGGCTTTGGAAAAACAGCAGCTCATAATTTTTCATTGATCAATGCTATTCCTCAACTCATAAAATTAGGAGCCCCTCTCCTTATTGGTCATTCTCGAAAATGGTTTCTTAACGGAGTCCCTGGCGATTACTCAGCACACGCCCTCCAAGAACGTTTGATTCCTAGCATTGCCGTTACGAGTATTGCTCGCTATCATGGAGCCATGCTTTTTCGGGTGCACGATCCTCGGCCCCATCGAGAAGCCTTAAAGACAACGGAGAAACTCCTTTCCTGTTATGACACTGTTTCAAAATAGCCTAACAACTTTTTTCACTTTTTTGACTGATAATTGGACAGCAGGGCTCGAAATTCTCATCTTAGCTACGCTCTTCTATTATGGTTACCTCTACATGAAGAGAATTCAAGGAGCTCGAATTCTCATTTGGGCAGGACTGACTTTTCTAACACTCACCTTTGTTTCCCAAATTTTAGATCTAGCTATTCTCAACTGGCTCTTAAAAAATATTTCTGCCTTTTTGGCAATGTCGCTTGTTATTATTTTTCAGCCAGAATTACGTCGTGCACTCAACGAATTTGGAATTCATCGTTTTTTCACTTCGGTATCACAGCGCCGTGAAGCCATTGAAGATCTAACCAATCTTGTTTTTGATCTTTCTGCTAAAGGATTTGGAGCCCTGATTGCTTTAGAACGTGATATGAGTCTCCATGCTTTTTTAGAAACGGGCATTAAAACAGACGCTCTCTTTTCTAAGGAGCTCATCACAACTATTTTTTATCCAAAAACATTACTCCATGATGGAGGTGTTATTATCAGTGACGGGCGCATTCTTGGAGCTGGCTGCATTTTTCCTCTCTCTCAGCGTGATGATCTCGATCGTACTCTCGGATTGCGCCACCGCGCTGGATTAGGATTGAGCGAGGAGACTGACGCTATTACACTAGTTATTTCTGAAGAAACAGGAAATGTTTCTATTTGTCATGGAGGAATTATCGAGCGCGATCTCAATGAAGAGGCCTTTCAACAATGCTTAAATCAACTCATGTTACGAGAAGAAGATGAAACAACGTAAATTTTTTGGAACTGATGGAATTCGTGGCATCGCGAATCGCGAACCTGTAACGCCTGAAAATGCATTCCGATTGGGAAAAGCGTTGACACTTTTTTTAAAAAACAGTCAGCCCTCGCTCTCACAACCGCTTCGAATCGTCGTAGGCCGTGACACACGTCGCTCAGGAGAAATGTTAGAGGCGGCCCTTGTTGCGGGCCTTACTACTGCTGGCGCAGAAGCACTCCTTGCTCGTATTTTGCCTACTCCTGGCGTAGCCCTTCTCACACGAGAAGAAAATGCAGCAGCAGGAGTCATGATTTCAGCATCTCACAATCCTGCTGAAGATAATGGTCTTAAACTTTTTCGCGGCGATGGCACGAAGTTTGATGATATAGCAGAATCAAAAATTGAAATGCTTATGGATCAACTGATCAATGACTCAGAATCTGCTCAACGTCCAGTTGGAGCTGACATTGGCATAACAAAAATTCTCTCAACTGCTGCAGAACGTTATCTCGCCGCTTGTAAAAAAACAGTACCTACACTTTCCCTCTCAGGATGGACAATTGCGCTGGATATGGCTAACGGTGCGGCATCACACACTACTCCCCAACTTCTTCAAGAATTAGGAGCAACCATTCATCTTTTTCACGCCACTCCTGATGGGATGAACATTAATAAAAACTGTGGTAGCACGCACGGTGAGATCATTAGCAATCTTGTTTGTAAAACCGGCGCTCAAATTGGAATTGCTCATGACGGAGATGCTGATCGACTCTTGCTCTGCGATGAAGAGGGAAATTTAGTTGATGGAGATGAAATACTAGCGATGATCGGCCTGGCTGCATTGCGTGCTGGAACTTTAAAAAATAAAACACTGGTCACTACCATCATGAGCAATTTTGGATTGGACGAAACACTTGCAGCAGCTGGTGGAAAGGTTCTCCGTACAGCCGTTGGTGATCGCTACGTGATGGAAGCAATGCTACAAGGTGATTTTAATATTGGAGGAGAACAGAGCGGTCATCTTATTTTCCGAGATCATAGTTCGACCGGAGATGGTCTTGTTGCAGCTTTGCAAATTTTACAATTGATGCAAGACACCAAACAACCATTAAGTCTTCTTCGCCGTTGCCTCAAAAAATATCCTCAAGCACAGCGGAACCTACGAGTGAAAGAAAAAAAATCTCTCGAGGAACTGCGCTTGATGATTCCATTGATTGGCCAAATAGAAAAAGAACTAGAAGGGCAAGGACGTGTTCTCCTACGTTACTCAGGAACCGAATCCCTCTTACGCTTACTTATCGAAGGAAAAGAAACCTCCAAGGTGCAATCTTACTGTGATGCGCTTGCTGCAGCATTGGAAGAAGTACTTGGAACTTTTTCCACCTGAAGTTCTCCTAAACTAAAAAGCTTATTAGAAACAGAAAATGGACCAAGAAAAGGGTAGTGCAAAGAAATTAATAAGGAAAAAGAAAGTGCTATAACAATTCCAGGAATAACAATAGGAATCATAGAGCCAATGCCTGTCCAAGGATTCATATAGGCCAAGAACCAGAGTGCCAAAATAGTCATTAAAGCAATCACTCTCCAAAACTGAACAGGAAGATGAACTTCTGCCTGTGTTAAACGAGATCGATGAGCTGCATCTAGATCACGAAGCATTTCGGGAAGCTTATCAAAAAAACATTGTTGAACCGTACCTGTGGGATGGGCATGCAGCACCGCTTCTAGAACAGGATTTATCAAGCAGGGAGTCAACGCCCAAACTTCTTCTAGTTTTCCAGCTTGCATTAATGGCCACTCCTTTTCCCTAACTGTGCGAGCATAATTTTGAATAGCTGTTTTAATTTCAGGAGCATTATTTAAACAACGAGAGGTTTGTAAAATAGCAACTAAAGAATTTGCTTCCCTAGAAATACTTTCTTCAACCCGGCGATTGGTGTCATACATCGAGACAACTAAAAATGCTAAAATCAATCCAAAGATTGCAGCATTCATATCATTAGCCAATGCAGCACTATCAGGAATAGGAGCTACATTTTTTCCGCGAACCAAATAAGTAAAAAAAACAATTATGGTAGTCAGTAAAAAAATAGCACCAACGACCAGTAAGACCATTTTAGGAAATGGCATGGCATCAAGCCTTCGAATCCAGACTAGAAGATCTATATTAAAGATTTCGTAGCCACCATTTTCAATCATAGAAATATCAAACTTTTTATTTGGTGCGCCCGGCAGGATTTGAACCTGCGACCAAGGGATTAGAAATCCCCTGCTCTATCCCCTGAGCTACGGACGCGACAGATTGTAGGTTACAGATTATATGCCATAGGTTACAGCAAAAAAATTTGTTAATTTTTTCTGT
>CAYYAN010000175.1:0-1455 GCA_964469825.1 uncultured Chthoniobacter sp.
CTCCTGCATCTATGGTTTGGCATCACCTGAAGATTTTTTAGAAATGATTTTGACTCTCAAGCAGGGCACTTCCATCGCTCGTGAAGAACTTTTAAAAAAATTAGTTGCGATGCTTTATGAACGAAATGAAATCGAATTTTCTCGAGGCACTTTCCGTGTCCGTGGCGACGTTGTCGAAATCCACCCTGCTCAAGAAGAAGACATTGGTATTCGCTTAGAATTTTTTGGAGATGAAATCGATCGCATTGCGGCTTTTGATCCTTTAACAGGAACGGCAAAATATCAACTAACCCACATGACGCTTTTTCCTGCAAAACAATTTATCACACCTCATCTTAAAATGCAGAAAGCGATGCAGAGTATTCAGGCAGAACTGAAAGAACGCCTTGCTTGGCTCGAGTCACAAGGAAAATACATCGAAGCACAGCGTGTCAAAATGAGAACAGAGTATGATCTAGAAATGATGCAAGAGATGGGATTTTGCAATGGTATTGAAAACTATTCACGTCATCTCACTGGCCGGGAACCAGGATCAAGGCCTTACACACTTCTCGATTTTTTACCTCAAGATACGATGATTGTGATTGATGAATCTCACGCCACTCTTCCTCAAATTGGAGGAATGTATGCTGGCGATCGCGCTCGTAAAATGACACTAGTCGAATACGGCTTTCGCCTTCCAAGCGCTTTAGATAATCGCCCTCTCAATTTTGAAGAATTCATGGCAACGGGCAAGCAACATCTTTATATCAGCGCAACACCAGGACCTTTTGAATTCAGAAACAGCTTTGTAGGTAATCAAGATTATATTGATCCCAAAAAAACGATGCCGCTTTTAGAAGATCTTCAACCTAATAAAGCCACTGAACCACTTGATCCTACGTGCCAAGGAACTCCCCTCATTGTTGAACAAATCATGAGACCAACAGGATTGCTTGATCCACGGATTATCGTACGTCCTTTAGCATCACAAATTGATGAAACTATCGAACTCTGCCGTACTCGTGTTGAGCAACAAGAACGCATTTTGGTGACAACACTCACCAAAAGAACCGCTGAAGATCTCAGTGACTACCTAAAAGAAATTGGACTCAAGGTCACTTATCTTCATAGTGATGTTGATACGATTGAACGTGTAGAAATTTTGAGATCTCTGCGCACTGGTGATTTTGATATTTTAGTCGGCATTAACTTACTGCGAGAAGGCCTCGATCTTCCCGAAGTCAGTCTCGTCTGCATTCTTGATGCTGACAAAGAAGGTTTCTTACGAAGCAAAACCTCTCTCATTCAAACAGCTGGCCGAGCTGCACGCCATGTTAATGGAGAGGTCTATCTCTTTGCGGACAAGATCACGGAAAGCATTCGTGCACTTCTTGAGATCACAGAAGATCGGCGACGCCGTCAAATGGACTATAACCGTGAACACCACCTCATTCCAACAAGCGTCTCTCGTCC
>CAYYAN010000175.1:1465-4045 GCA_964469825.1 uncultured Chthoniobacter sp.
AGTTTACGCGTCATCTTAGAAGGTACTGAAAATGACCTTTTAGAAGAGACTCCTTATGACCAAGCAGCTTTGATCCGACAACTCCAAGAAGAAATGGGAGAAGCTTCTCGTAAAATGGAATACGAACGCGCGGCTCTTTTACGTGATCAGATTCAAGCTGTAAAATCAGGAGAAAACTTGAAGCAAATCTCAAAACCTTATAAGAAAAAGCGCAAACGATAGTAAAAAATGATTCACTTTGACATCTCTTGACATGATGGGATAGTGTTTCTGGTCCTATGAGATCAGAAACAAAACAGCTAATTCAATTTGATTGGGCAATGAAAACGTTGTTACGCCGGGAAGAAAACTTTCCAATCCTCGAAGGGTTGCTGTCAGAATTGCTCAAGACCGATGTGAAAATTCAGTCGTTGCTGGAAAGCGAGTCGAATAGGAGATTTGAAAACGATAAATCAAATCGCGTTGATATTTTTGCGAAACTAGGAAATGAAGAAAAGGTTATCATTGAATTGCAGGCTGATCGAGAATGGGACTTTCTTTCTCGCATGTTGTATGGCGTTTCTAGAGTTGTTGTTGACCATCTCAAAAAAGGAGACCGTTACAAAGAGATTCCACGCATCATCTCGGTAAACATTGTCTACTTTGATTTAGGTCGTGGTAGAGATTACATCTATCGTGGAACGACGGAGTTCAAAGGCATCCACAAAAAAGATCAGCTACAGCTAACACAAAAAGAAAGAGACCATTATCCTCCCCATGTTGGTCGTATTGAGAATATCTTTCCCGAATATTACATTCTCAAAGTAAGCGGATTTGATTTAATGGTGAAAGATACGCTTGATGAGTGGGTCTATGCCTTGAAAGAATCAGAAGTGAAACCCGAATTTAAAGCTAAAGGAATTCGTGAAGCCGGGCAAGCATTAACGCGTCTCAATCTTTCGGAAAAAGAACTCCAGGCTTACGAACGTTACCTCGACGATGTGAGGATTTCTCGAAGCACCTTAGAAACTGCTTTTGGTGATGGCGTGTGGGAAGGTAAAAAACTAGGGCGTGCGGAAGGCGAAGCTGCGGGTCGTCAGGCAGGCCGTATTGAAGCAAAGAAGGAGATTATCTTGAGCATGCATCATTCTCAACTTCCTTTGAAACAAATTGCTGCTATTGCGAAAGTTTCTCTTGAGGAAGTCAAAGAGTTGCTTGAACAACGTTGAGATGTCTTTCACAAATAATGACAACCCATTCAATACATTCTATCTTCTTCGTAACCGGCAACGATGATGCAGAAGTGCGTCGTAAAGCTCAAGAACTGGCAATCAAGCTGGCACCTAGCGATGATGCTTTTGGCATGGAAGTCATCGAGACTCCGGGAGAAACGGTAGAACATTCGGTTAATACCATTAACAAAACAATTCAAAGTTTGCAGACCTTTCCTTTTTTAGGAAACGGCAAACTAGTCTGGTTAAAGAGTGCACCTTTTTTAAAAGAAAGCCCTGCAGGCCGATCAGAAGCAACTCAAGAGGCACTCGAAAAGTTATTAAAAATCTTGAAGTCATCGTTACCAGAAGGAACTCGTTTTCTCATGAGCGCACCAGAAGCAGACAAGCGTCGCAGCTTTTATAAAAGTTTCTCAGCTCTCGCCTCGATAACAATTTGTGACAAGCCTGATTTTGGATTCAATGCAACGGAGCATGATGTTGTTGCATGGGTGATTGGACGTGCCCGAGAACGTGGTGTTCGCTTAGATGAAGAGGCCTCTGAAATTTTAGCAGCACGTGTCGGAGCTCACTCTGCGCAGATGGAGTCTGAGCTGGCAAAACTGATCACTGCTGCTGGAAAAGATGCTGTGATTCATGAAAAAATGGTTCGTGATCTTGTGCCTCAAACGCGCACTGGTGGGATTTTTGATTTAAGCAATGCCATTGCAAAACGTGATCTTCCACTCTCGCTCTCAACCCTGAAACAACTACTCCATCAGGGGGAAAGTGCGATTGGAATTTTACTCGCAGCCATTGTTCCAACAGTACGCAACCTTCTTCTCGCAAAAAGCCTCCTTACCACCCATGGTTTAAAAGCACCTGATAAGCCGCAATTTTTTACCTCGGTCCTTCAAAAACTTCCAGCTTCAGCAACAGCTCATCTCCCTCGCAAAAAAGATGGATCCGAGAATGCTTATGGATTGGGGATCTCAGCAGTTAATGCCAACAAATTTGAGGAGCCTCAACTAACACAAGGATTCTTAGCATGTCGCAATATCAATCAACAACTCTTGCGCAGTCAAGGAGGAGAAGAGATGTTGCTCACACAGTTACTTGTAAAATTGGTAGGATAATTTTTGAACAAATCATTGTGAGCATTGTCCAATAAGGATGATGTATTGCCTTTCCTTTGTTCATCGATTCTTTTTTACAAAAGGAGCCTGCTTTTTATTTGTTGCTATAACTATTTTCTCAACTCTCTTTGCTGGTATGCCCATGGGGCCAGATCACATGCCTCATTTTTTATGGGAGCGTATCTCGATGGAGCATCAACTCCCTGATCGCCCTATCAGTATTGGAGCTGCTACAGATCTTGGTAATTTTATTG
>CAYYAN010000176.1:0-4020 GCA_964469825.1 uncultured Chthoniobacter sp.
AAATAGCTGCCATAGAAAGCAAAGAACAGAAAGAAAAAATGAAAAAAATTCAACTCAATGGTGAATCATGCAACACAAACGCTTCCTCTCTTGTAGAGTTATTACAAGAACTCAAGCTTACTCTTACGACAGTTTTAGTTGAACAAAATGGAATCGCTCTTCACCGCCATGAACTAGAAAAAGCGATGCTTGCCGAGAATGATAAAATTGAAATTCTTCAAATTGCTGCAGGAGGTTAATCTTTGTTTTTATGAGTACGCTCCTTAACCCCTATATTTCATCACTCTCGTGACGAGAGTGATGAAATATACGGGCTAACACTTCATCGCATCAGCCTCTCAAAAAAGATAATAGATTTCTTGCAGAAGTCGCTGTTGGCGATGAAAAGCAAGAAGTCGGCGGCGCGTCACAGCGCGCCAGCAGTAGAGTCATGCAAAAAATCTAATGAACTGGCACAAAAATACCTAATATATGGGACTCATATGTTGGAAACTTCAGATTCTTGAAAGGCCCAGCTGGTAGGCTTCTCTGAGAATGGGCCCTAGCAGCTCGTCGGAAGAGAAGTCTACCAGCGGGCCTGAAGAAAAAGATGGACTATGAGTCTACTAAAATTGATAGCCTCATAGCACGCCAAGCTTGGAAGCAATCCGGCCGGATTGCCTCCAAAGAGTCTAGAAAGACCGTTAGTGGACAAGGTGTTTAACACCGTGGGTCAGTTAGGTCTCTGGACTCTGCTTGGTGCTAGCTCGAACCGTTACAAGAGCCAGAGAGCTCGCATATCAGTCGGAGCATTAAACCATCAGTAAAACACCAAACCCATCATCAGTATGAATGAGATTACCTATCTAGGCCTGGATATTTCTAAAAATAAATTAGACTTAGCAGGGCCCAACATCAAGCATGATACTTTTAAGAATAACTCAAAAGGTATCGCACAGCTCCTAAAGTTTCTATCCACTCTTAAGCTATCATCTCCTCACCTAGTTCTAGAGCCTAGTGGAGGTTATGAACGTCTGCTTGTTCTTTGTTGTGAAAAAAACAACTTTCCTATTTGCAAAGTTGATCCTTATCAAGTTCGCTGCTTTGCCAGAAGCAAGGGAAAATTGGCTAAGACAGATAAACATGATGCAACTATCTTAGCTTTATTTGGAAAAGAACGTCGTCCTCGTGTTATGAAACCATCTGATTCCACCTTGGAAAATTTGCGAATGTTATATGACCGCCGTCAACATCTTGTTAAATCGCAAGTTCAAGAATCTAATCGTCTGGAAACAGCTCTTCCTGCCATGCAGCAACATCTAAAATCGAGTCTCCAATTCATCGCTGATCAGCTTCTTGAAATTGAAGTCTTAATCAAAAATCTTATTACTTCTAATAAAGAAATAGAAAAAAAATAGATCGTCTCAAATCTGTTAAAGGAGTTGGCGATCAAACCGCTCGAGTTCTTATTGTCCACATGCCAGAGCTGGGTGAGCTCACTGATAAAGAAGCCGCTGCTTTAGTTGGTGTGGCCCCCTACAACAAAGATAGTGGAAAATACTCAGGTTATCGCTCCATCAAGGGTGGACGCCACCATGTTAGAAATGTTCTCTACATGGCTGCTGTAGCCGCTTCTCGTTCAAACCCCATTCTAAAAACTTTCTACCATAGATTGCTTGCTAATGGAAAAAAAACTAAAGTTGCTCTTGTCGCTCTCATGCGCAAACTCATCATCCTTCTTAACAAGCTTATTAAAAATCCTAACTTTGCTCTTGCCATTTAAACACCGTTACTGACCCACATTTTTCCAAAACTGAGTTTACCTTAAGTAAACAGCATTGGGGTTAGCCTCTTTTTTCGCACTTCATTTTTTCCTGTAGTCTGCAACCTGCAGTCTATATCCTCGGTGAATGCTTCCCTTTCACTACGCTAATGGTTCTTTGCATGTAGAAGAACTCTCTCTTGTGCACGTTGCTACGACTATCGGAACACCTGTGTATGTCTATTCGGCAACAGCAATAAAAAATAATTTTCAAAAATTTCAACAAGCTTTTAAAGCTCTGCCTCATTTAATTTGTTATGCCGTAAAGGCCAACAGTAATCTTGCCATTCTGCAACTCTTAGCAAAAGAAGGAGCCGGTTTTGATATTGTTTCAGGAGGAGAGCTTTTTAAAGTCCTCCGAGCAGGAGGACGGGCAGATCAATGTACGTTTGCAGGAGTTGGAAAGTTGCCACATGAAATTGAATATGCACTCCAACAAGGAATTTACTGTTTAAATGTTGAGTCCGAACAAGAGCTAGAAATGATCAATGAGATTGCAGGTCGTCTTCATTGTGTTGCGCCCATTGCGTTGCGGATTAATCCCGATGTTGATGTCGAGACGCATCACTACATTTCAACAGGTAAGAGTAAAAACAAATTTGGGATTGATCTTGATCGTGCAGAGGCCATTTATGAACAAGCAGCGGCTTTACCGCATTTAAAAATTCGTGGTTTACAAACACACATTGGATCACAAATTCTCAATATGGCTCCTTTTGCAACAGCTGTTGAAAAACTAACGCCGCTTATTTTAAAAATAAAAGAGCAGCATGGCTTGGAATTTTTCAGCTTGGGTGGAGGAATGGGTATTAATTATCAAAATGTTTTAGATAAAGAAAAACAGGGTCTCACGCCGGAAACTTATGCAGCGGAAATTCTGGGACCATTGAGAGCACTGGGGCTTCGGATTCTTTTTGAGCCAGGTCGTTTTCTTGTTGGCAATGCCGGAGTGTTATTGACAACGGCTCTCTATCGGAAAGAAACACCAATAAAAAAATTTATCATTGTTGATGCTGGTATGAATGATCTTATTCGCCCTGCGCTTTATCAGGGGTATCATGAAATTGTGCCGCTACAACAATCAGGTAATGGCGCTTTAGAGCAAGTCGACGTGGTGGGGCCTGTCTGTGAGAGTGGCGATTTTCTTGCTGAAGGTCGCTCCTTGCCATACGTGAAACCTGGAGAACACCTTGCCATCATGAGTTGTGGGGCATACGGTTTTTCGATGGCATCCAATTACAATGCTCGTCCTATGCCGCCAGAAGTTTTAGTCGAAGGAAGCAAGATGACCGTTGTGAGAAAACGTCAGACGTGGGAAGATTTGATCGAACGTGAAATAGCTACCGAAGAGGGTTAATGACTTTCAGAAATGAAAATTTTCTAAAATCACTGTCAGCCGAATACATCGTTTTCACTCCATGTTGTCGCAGGATGGCGGCTAAATGAGCATCAGAAACAAGATTTCCTCGCACTGGAAATTCTGAAGTTGTTTGCAAATAGTAGTCTGAAAATCCTTCTTCTTCACTGATGATTCTGACTTGAGGCCAGGTAAGTAAGTATTCAATATTTTTCCAGGCTTCTTCAGGAGAAAGAGGAGTAGGAAAAATGTTGGGATGTGTTGTGATTCTTTGATACGCCATCAAAGTGAACCAACTGAGGAAGAGCAATTCAGTATCATTTTTCCTTTCTTCAAGAAAGGTTACAGCTTGTTGTTGGTGCCTGCTGTTGCTATCAGAAGCATAAACGAAGATATTGGCATCAATGGGATAGCTCATTTTTTGGATAATATTTTTCATCAAAAATTCTGGAGAGAGCTTCTTTATCTAAGATGTCAATTTTTGCTGGTCCCATTGGTTGAGAATACCATTTAAAAGGTGCCGGCGATTTCTTTTTTGCTTTTGCTTTGTGCGCAGAGAGAGCCTCTGCAAGCAAGGAGCTAACAGCTTTTCCAAGAGAGGAGTGATGCTGTTTGCTAAAGGCTTTTAATTCCTTTAAAACAGGGAGCTCAATGTCTAATGTTGTTCTCATGATGCTTGATGCTAAAAAAATAGCATCAGATGTCAAAAAAATCAGGTGGTTTAAAAATGAAAAAAATAATACTACGTCCTCTGACTGTTGCTGATCTTGATGCTTTTATGGTTTGGGCAACAGATCCAGAAGTGACTCGTCATCTTCGTTGGGAGCCTTATTCTTCGTATGAAGATGCAAAAATTTTTTTT
>CAYYAN010000177.1:0-3983 GCA_964469825.1 uncultured Chthoniobacter sp.
AATCAGCGGCAGTATCCTCCCAATTTTTTTGTACTTGCTTACGAAACTTCTCCCCCTCTTGTTCTAATAACTTGAGTAAATCAGCAGTTAATCTCACTTCATTTGTAGGAACTTTGAGAAGTTTTTGTATTCTACTTATTACTTGCTGTTGATGTTTTTGTATGAGACTAAGCTGGCTATCCACTAATGAAGAAGAAGCCAGGTGAGGCGTTGCCAAAAAATTGTTAAGTCTGCTCTCCAAAGAACTTGTTGAAGAGGAATCGAACGAAATAAGAGCTGACTTTTTCATGAGCCCAGCTATTCCTCCGCCAACTGAAGAATCACTCAACTTCATTGATGCCATTGGCTTTTCAAGATCGCTCACAGAAGCAATTTCACTTGCTTGGTCTTCATCACTTGCTATACCAAATTCTTTACTTTCTATTTCATGTTGAATTTCGGAAAAAAAGCCATCCCATTTCATCCAAAGATCCCGACATAAAGTTAAAGCATGTGATAGTTTTTGCTCTTCTCCGATATCAGATGCTTCATTCCTCTGTAAGCGCATTGTAAGAAGACTTGAAATATTACTTTTCTGCCTAGCCCAATACTTCATCACGGCTTCCACTTCTTCTGCTTTTTCTCTGAGTACAGCGTCATCTAATGCAACAACAGAAGTACAGGCAATCTGCCCTTCACATTCTTGTATAGCCTGAAGAATCGCAGTCACTGTCTTATCAATGTGATCCAAATCTAAATCTAAATCTAAATCTTTACTATGATCACTAATGACAACTTCTTCTCTTTCACTAAGACCTTTTGCTCGTTCTAGGGTATTAGACAAATCACCAACATCAGTCAGTCTCCTGCCTTGTTCTTGAGTATTGTAGGCCTTGTCAGCCTCTTCTTCTTTTTTTTCTTCGGACGATTTACCCTTAAAAATCTTTGGTGGCATTGCTTGTAACGGCGCCAGAATTCCTCCCAGAAAAAGCAAGAATAAAAAGATCAAGGTTTTATTTTTCATAGACAATATTTAACTTCAAAATAAAAACCACAGAAGTATTAATTCTAAAATTTTCTAAATTTCTTTTTTACTCTTATGAAAACTCTCTCTAGAGTAGTTCCACATTAAGCAACCTGCTTTTGAAAGGAGGCGAAATTATTTATGAAAATCACTAAAATCGTTGCAGCAATCGTTCTTCTCGCAACAGCTGCGGTTACTCTTGGTGCATGTTGTCACAAACAAGCACCAGCACCAGCAACAACTGGCCGTTGCAAGTAAGACATTCTTAAACGAGTGTTATCACTTGTGAAGGTCGGGTTATTTAATAATCCGACCTTCTTTTTTTTATCGAGTTTCTTTCAATAAAAATCGCCACAGTCGTTCTTTAGCCACTGAAATACCAATACGCGGCGTTGCCATAATTTTTTGAGGCTTACTATTTGTGAGATCTTTTTTAAAACTCCAATCCGATGTTGTAAAAAGATCGATTCCATGATGGGCAGCATTAATCCCAAAAGCCTGTGTTAACTTTCCAGGACCGCCGCAGAGATCTTGAGCCCCAGAACGTCTTTTTTTCATTAACGTTATTCCAAGAGAAGGTTTTAAGGCTCGAATCAAAACAAAACCATCTTCCACTGGTGTCGCACCTCGAACCAGAATGTTGAAGAGCCAATGAACTCCGTAATTAAGATAGACGTAAGCTGTTCCTGGTGGGTTTTTTTCAACAAAGACTCGAGCAGAAGGGCGTTTCCATGTGTGGCAAGCTTCATCATTTAAGCTTGCATAGGCCTCTGTTTCGATAATGATTCCCTCACATCCATTAAAACATAATGTCCAACCTAAAAGCTCACGTGCAGCTGTAAGCGGGTCAGTTTGAAAAAAGCTACGATCGAGATAAGTCATCTTGTTTCATTTGCAAATGATATAGCCCATGATGACTTGTTTTTACAGCCCTGTTGGATGATCGATAAAAGACCAGGGCAACTCAAGATCCTCTTGCAATAAAGATCCCAACGCCTTTACGCCAAAAGTCTCCGTTGCATAATGCCCAGCATAAACTAAATTAATTCCAAGCTCTTCAGCCATGGTGTAACTCCAATGAGGCCCCTCTCCTGTTACAAATGTGTCTATTCCTTCCTTAGCGGCTGCAGCAATTTCAGAGCCAGCTCCCCCTGTTACTACAAGCACCTTCTGTACTGCTTCAGGACCTCCCGGAGAACAGTGAACTTTTCCACCAACCGCTTTACTCACTAAGTCTAAAAAAGGAGCCCTCAACATCGGTTTGCAAACTCCCTTTACTCCCACTAATTCACTAGAAACCTTAAGAGCAGGAGTTAATTCTCGAAGACCTAACTCCTTTGCTAGCAAATTTCCATTCCCTACTTTAGGATGCCGATCGAGTGGTAAATGGGAACTGTAAATAGCGAGTCCATATTGAAGAGCCAATTTTAATTTTTGATAATAGGCTCCCGTGATAGGCTGCAAGCCATTCCAGAAGAGTCCATGATGAACGATTAAAAGATCTGCTTCAGCAGCAATCGCCTGTTCGATCACTGGTAAGCAAGCATCCACAGCTACAGCAATACGTTTGACTTCACCTCTATTAGCAAGTTGTAGCCCATTGTGTGCCTGAGGATAGTCTCGAACTTCTGATGTCGATAGCAACTGGTCGAGATAATTGACAATAGTAGAAAGCTCCATGGAAGCAGATTATAGATTATAGGTTGTTGGTTACAGAAAAAATTTCTTCATACTTTACTCATAGCCGATAACTCATTACTTTATGGAGATGTTACGCGCTGGAATTGTTGGACTCCCTAATGTTGGAAAATCGACCCTCTTCAATGCACTCACTCGGAGTCGCAAGGCAGAGGCTGCTAATTTTCCGTTTTGTACGATCGAACCAAATGTTGGCATGGTCACTGTACCTGATGCACGATTAGCTCGATTAGCTGAGCTTGTGAATTCACAAAAAATCATTCCTGCAGCCATTGAAGTCGTCGACATTGCTGGTCTCGTTAAGGGCGCAAGTGAAGGTGAAGGCCTCGGAAATCAGTTTCTAGGCCATATCCGAGAGGTTGATGCCATCATTCAAGTCGTTCGTTGCTTTGATAATGAAAATATTCATCACGTCGCAGGAAACATCGATCCGATTCGTGATATTGAAATCATCAATACCGAATTAATTCTTGCTGATATTGCAGCTGTTCAAAAAAGAATAGAACGCCAAGCTAAAGCTGCACGAACAGGAGACAAAACAGCTAAAGCAGAAATTGCACTTGGAGAAAAACTCCTGCCTCATCTTAATAATGGTGCACCAGCTTCTACAATTGAGCTTTCACCCGATGAAAAGAAAATTTTAGCAACCTTTCATCTCTTGAGTGCAAAGCCAGTTCTCTTCGCAGCCAATGTCGAAGAACAAGACTTATCGCATCTTGATGACACAACACGCCCTGCGATTAAGTCTGTTCGGGCCGTTGAAGAATATGCTAAGGCTCATTTCGGAACATCAACCGTCGTGATCAGCGCTCAAATTGAAAGCGAACTCGCTGAGCTTTCGCCCGAAGATGCAGCTGAATATTTAATAGGACTTGGCCTCACTGACAGCGGCGTTGGCCTCCTCATTCGCATAGCTTACGAGCTCCTCGGACTGCGTACTTACTTTACTTACGGCCCAAAAGAAACTCGCGCCTGGACAATCCATGCTGGTGACAAAGCTCCAGCAGCAGCTGGCGTTATTCACAGCGATTTTGAACGTGGTTTCATCGCGGCCGAAACAATGGCTTATGATGATCTCAACACACTAGGATCAACCGCCAAATGCCGTGAAGCTGGTAAATTCCGCATTGAAGGCAAGGAATATGAGGTTAAAGATGGGGATGTTTTAGAGTTTCGATTTAATGTGTGAGGAAAAGAAATAGACTTATCATAAAATATTCGAGCTAGCCTAAAACCTGATCGATTGTAGCAGCATCCATGAGATTTTCACTCCATTGAGCAA
>CAYYAN010000178.1:0-3980 GCA_964469825.1 uncultured Chthoniobacter sp.
TACGAAGGAAGGACGGAACCATGGCTGTAATCCCAAGAGATCACTTAGTACTAAAATCTGACCATCACAATGAATGCCGCTACCTATTCCAATAGTTGGGATATCTAATTCTTTAGTAATTTGTTGAGCTAAGGAAGGTACGACTAATTCTAAGACAACTGCACTTGCTCCTGCTTCTTGTATTTCATGTGCTTCACGCAAAATTCTGCTGGCTTCCTCAGGAGTTTTTCCTTTAATACGATATTTTTTTTCTGTAAGAATATGCTGACAAAGCATTCCTAAATGAGCCATGACAGGAATTCCTTCTTTAACAATAGCTTTGATTTGTGGACAAAGAGCTCCCTCCAACTTGACCATATCAGCTCCAGTGGCATGCAATAGCAGAGAAGATTTTATGGCTCTTGGAATTGTATCAAAAGTTTTAATTGGCAGATCTGCTACAAGGATTGATCGGGTTACAGCGCGACGAACTGCTTTAAGGTGATGTTGAATATCATGGATCGTCACCTGAGTTGTATCGGGATGTCCTAATACGACCATGCCTAACGAGTCTCCGACTAAAATAAGATCGATACCTGCTTCCTCAAGTAACCGAGCAGAAGGATAATCATAAGAGGTTAAGCAGGAAATTTTTTCGCCTGTCTTTTTTGATTTTTTAAAAAATTTTACTAGATCTTTTTTCTTCATTATTAATTACTTAGTTTTATTTATTATTGAATCTAGTAAATATTCTTTTGCATTCTTTCTCCATCCTGGCAGTGTAAAAAAGGGAGCTATTTCTGAAAGTGGTTTCAGAACAAATTCTCTTTCAAGAATTCTTGGATGGGGTAGGGTCAGGCGTTCTGTAGCTAAGGTGCTTGTTCCATGGTAAAGAAGATCTAGGTCAAGTGTTCTTGGGGCATTTTGAATACGAGGGAGGGGACGACCTGATTCTGCTTCAATTTTTTGAAGAAAGTTAATCAAATCATAAGATGAGAGTGAGGTTTCTAACTGAATAACAGCATTTAAAAAATTAGGAGAGTTAGGGGGGCAATTAACAGGGATTGTTTCATAAAAAGAAGAAACTAAAAATGCATCGGGAAGTCCGTTATGAATTTTATTGAGTTGTTGTATAGCTTGTTCAAAAATTTTTCGGCTATTTCCTAGATTAGATCCAAGAGCAATACCTGCTTGCACTGCTGATGGAAAATGAAAATGTCGATCAATCATTTTACTTTTAATTAGTTTTTATTCCTAAAACGTGTTGCATATCATATAGACCCGGTTTTTGATTATTTAACCAAATCGCTCCGCGGAGAGCACCGCTAGCATAAGCTGTACGTGTTGATGCGCGATAAGTTAGCTCCATTCTTTCTCCTAAAGTTCCAAGAATAACTGTATGTTCTCCAATGGCATCGCCGACTCTTAAGGCATGTATTCCTATCTCTGAAGGTTTTCGTTCTTCAAAAATACCAACACGGCCATGTTTTACTTCTGCATCATAATTAAGGCGACGTGTTTCAGCTATGATTTGTCCTAAACGATGAGCGGTGCCACTTGGGGCATCTTTTTTAAAGCGATGATGCATTTCTATAATTTCAGCGTCATATTCTGGTCCTAAAAGTTCTGTTGCTTTTTGGGTTAGCCAAAAAAGCGCATTAACCCCAACACTATAATTTGGAGAGAAGAGAATAGGGATCTCTTTGGAAGCTTTCGAAATAAGCGATTCTCCTTCATGAGAAAGACCCGTTGTTCCAATTACCAAGGCTTTTTGCTCTTTTTGACATTTTAACAAGAGGTCAAGCGTTGCTTCTGGCGTTGTAAAGTCAATGACTACGTCCGCTTTTTTTATTAGAGAGTCGATGGAATCTTTTGAGGAAATGGCACCTACAAGCTCTAAAGAAGATTCTCTTGAAAGTGATTCTAGCAAGGCTTTTCCCATTTTTCCTTTTGACCCATAAATAATAATGTTAGTTTTTTTCACAGTGTAGATTAGTAAATTTAAAAACCATCTAGTTCTTCTACTGTTTTTGCCAGAACAGCACGATGTTCCTTACTAAGTTCAACGAGCGGCAACCGAAATTCTTCCTTGATCATGCCTTTCATTGCAAGAGCCGTTTTGATAGGAACGGGGTTACATTCTATAAAAATATTCTTAAAAAATGATGTAAGACGGTCATGAAGTGCCTCGGCTTGTTGAAGTTTTCCAGAGGAAAATAAAGAGACAAGCTCTACAATCTTTGAGGGGATAAAATTAGAAGCGACACTGAAGACTCCAACGCCGCCAGCTTTTAATAAAGAAAGGGTAAAGATATCATCTCCTGAAAGAAGTTCAAAGTATGAAGGAAGTCCTGCTTTAAGTTGATGGATTCGATCGATATTACCGACGCTATCTTTAAGAGCAATAATATTTGGGCAATCAGCAGCCAATCTAAGAATAATGGATACAGGCATTTCAATGCAGCAGCGGCTAGGATTATCATAGGGAATAATTGGTATTCTTACGGAGGCTGCAATTTCTTTAAAGTGATGATAAAGCCCTTCGGGAGAGGGTTTGTTATAGTAAGGAACAACGATAAGAGCCGCATCTGCACCAAGTTGCTCGGCTTTTTTAGTCATTTCAATAGTTTTTGAAGTTGAATTTGATCCAGTGCCGGCAATGACAAGAGTACGTTTATTAACATTTTTAGTAGTTAGTTCAATAATACGTAACTGTTCTTCAGAAGTAAGAGTTGGAGCTTCTCCCGTGGTACCAGTTGGAAGAATACCTTGAACGTTTGAGGCAATTTGAAATTCAAGGAGTTTTATAAAAGCTTCCTCATCTATTTTTCCATTGCGAAATGGAGTGATAATGGCAGTGGTTGTGCCTGCAAAAGAAGGGTATTTTTTATTCATGGGAAGTTATAAAATAGATTTTAAATCTTAAATAGAGATAGTTCCGCTAAAAACAAAATCAGCCGGTCCAGTTAAGGAAACATGATTGATTTGAGGTGAGGGATCGTTAGTTGCTTGAAAATCAACTTGGAGTTTATCTCCACCTTGAGTTATGACCGAAATAGGCGAAGGTGCTCCTGAAAGCAAATGATGGATTAAGGCTGAGGCTACCACGCCAGTGCCGCATGCCAAAGTTTCATCTTCGACGCCCCGTTCATAGGTCCTAATTGCAAGTAACTGAGGTTCTTTAGGCTGAATAAAATTGACATTTGTTCCTGCTGGAGCAAAACGGATATGATGTCTAATTTTTCTACCATTCTCAACAACGGGAGCAATGCTTAGATCGTTAACAAAAAGGACAGCATGAGGGACTCCTGTGTTAACACTATGAACTTCTAGTGGTTTTTGAGATGAATCTAATGATATAAGTTCATGAAGATGAAAATCAAAGGGAGTGCTCATTAAAATTTGAACTTGCTTACCTTGAAGAGTTCCTTGAATGACTCCAGCTTTAGTTTGGAAAGTAATGTTCCCTGAAAGTTTCTCTAATTGCGCAAGGTAACGAGTAAAACATCTTGCTCCATTGCCGCACATTTCAACTTCAATACCATCGGCATTATAGTAGCGCATTCGGTAAGGGGGAGCATTTTTGGTGAGTTCTAAAACCAAGAGTCCATCAGCGCCAATGCCACGATGTCGATCACAGAGAAAATTAATCTGTTGCTGTGTTAATTGAAAATTGCCGTTGCGATTATCGAGCATGATAAAGTCATTACCAGCTCCATTCATTTTAGTAAATTCAAAGGGCGATGGTGGCATCATGGGAAATAGGGAAAACTGTACTCTTTTTCTTTAAGTTAGTACATTAATTTATCTATTTTTCCCAAAAATGAAGTTTAGTCCAAATTCTGCAGTTGGTGGTGAAAATGAATTGGGTGAATTCACAGTTGAAGTGCAACAGATGATTAGAAAAGATTTCTGTAGGAGTTTTATAGTTAACCCGGATATTTAGTTTCGTATGAATAATCTGGAGGCTGCAATTCGTGAATTACTAAAATAAGGGATTA
>CAYYAN010000179.1:0-3898 GCA_964469825.1 uncultured Chthoniobacter sp.
ATTGCCGAGAATGCAGATTTAGAAACCGGTCGTCTGTTGCTGAACACATTAGTTGTTGCTAGAGTCCCTTCTGAAGATATTAATAAAAAATATTTTTGGGATGAGGCACTAATTCTCTCTCTCTTGTTGCTCGTAAGCATCGTCCTTACACTCGGCTGTCATAAAAAAAAGCAGACCACTGAACTCAACCTTCCTCGAGATAGATACGATGTAATTAAAATGGCTAATGGAGCTGCTGTCGAGACACGAGTGGAAACATCGACAAGCACGAACACAACGTTGTCTACGATTCCGCTTCTTGATGATTATCGATTGCAGCTCACGCTCCATATGGCTATTCCAACTCCAGCGACTAGACTCACTGACCTTGCAGCCGCGACACCAGAACTTCCTCAAGCACTCCCTAATTTGGAAGAGATGATTTCCTCCTCGTCTCAAGGAGAAAAAGAAGCTTCTCCTTTTTTTAAGAAACTTTTTGAAAATAAAACCAAGGCACTCCAACGCCAACTCTCCTTTCTTGGACAACTTTTCCCAAAAGAGTCCCTATACGACTGCCAAACAATCTTAGCATTAACAAACAAAAAAAATGGAGCGCGTGCCCTCCTTGTTCAAGCCATCATGAATGTGAATGCCGATGGTTCGGATGGCGATCGTAACATTCCATTAGAAAAACTTTCCAACTACTATCAGCCTCAAACTAACTATCGATGGCCCAAGACAACTGACCACCCGAATCCAAATCTTCACGAGATCGAAGAACAATTGGCCCAAGCAAAATTAAGCATTTCAAAACCGGCTTTGACGCTTGATCAAAAAAATAAACTTCAAGAGCAAATTAGTACAAAAGAACAAATGCTTACGGAACTGCAGCACTGGAGTTTTCTTATTGGCTCTGCAGATCCTTTTATTGTTCTTCCAAAATTCATGCTCGACTCCAAAAATGGAGACTCTGCATCTATCGGCGATTACGCAGTCGTACTTTATCAAAACAAACTCTATCCTGCCATTGTTGGAGACATTGGTCCCTCATCAAAGATCGGAGAAGCTTCACTTCGCCTCTGTAGGGCCATTGACTCTCGCTCTGGAGCTGATCATCGTCCTATCAGTTCACCTCACGTCAGCTATTTTATTTTTCCAAAATCAGCAGATCTTCCAATGTCAGCCCCCAACTACGCCCATTGGAGCGACCGTTGCCATCAACTCTGGAATGCTCTCGGCGGTTCTTCAACAATGACCTGGCAAGAGTGGACATCATTAGAACAACCTTTACTTTGATTCCCTAGTACCTATTTTTGTTTATTCTAATGGCTCAAATAATCCTTGAAGATCACTTTCCGTTATTTGAAGCTTATTTGTTTTACCCTCTGAAAATAATCCTTCCATAAGAGCTCGCTTATTTTTTTGCATTTCTAAAATTTTTTCTTCTACGGTTCCTTTGGTGACAAATTTATAAACAAAAACAGTCTTATTTTGCCCCATACGATGGGCACGATCTGTTGCTTGGTTCTCTACTGCAGGATTCCACCAAGGATCATAATGAATGACTGTGTCAGCTGCTGTTAGATTGAGTCCTGTCCCTCCTGCTTTTAAACTAATTAAAAAGAGAGGAACTTTTCCTTCTTGAAATTCTTGAACCGGAGTTTTGCGATCTTGAGTTTGTCCAGTAAGCTTAACATAAGAAATTTTTTCTTTATGAAGCTCTTCTTCAATGAGAGCCAGCATTTCAGTAAATTGAGAGAATAAGAGAATGCGTCGGCCTTCTTCCAATAATTCTTTCAGTGAACTCATCAATAATTCTAACTTAGCAGAAGAGGCTTTATTTTTTTGTGCTACGGGCATTTTTAATAAACGAGGATCGCAACAGATCTGACGTAATTTTAATAATGCATCTAAAATAATAATATGACTCCGTGTTAATCCTATTTGCTTAATTTGCTCTCTGACTTTTTTCTGCATTGATAAACGAATCGTCTCATATAAATCACGTTGTGCTCCATCAAGTTCTACATGCCTAATCATTTCAACTTTTTCAGGCAATTCTTCCATGACTTTATTCTTAGTACGTCTTAATAAAAAAGAAGCAACTCGCCGATTTAAATGAGCGCGGCGCTCATGATCAGCTTGTTTTTCAATCGGAGTTCGGAATAATCGTGTAAATTGTTTTTGATCTCCTAAAAGTCCTGGCATCATAAAATGAAAAAGCGACCAAAGTTCTCCTAGATGATTTTCCATCGGAGTTCCGGTCAAACACAGTCGATGCTTTGCTTTAAGTTGGAGAGCCGTTTGCGCAGCATAACTTTTAGCATTTTTGATACATTGTGCTTCATCTAGAATAAGATAATAAAAATCATGCTTTAACAAAATTTCTTTATCGCGAACAATTAAGGGATACGTTGTTAATATCAAATGGTGCTCATTGATTTTCTCAAATAAGTCTCTTCGCATGTTTCTATGTAATAATAAAACTTTCAAATCAGGGGCAAAGCGCTCTGCCTCCATTTGCCAATTAAACATGAGGCTTGTTGGAGCAACAATGATTGAAGGACCTTGCATCCGGCCACTCTTTTTTTCGACTAAAAGATGCGCTAATGTCTGAACTGTTTTACCTAGACCCATATCATCAGCCAGAATGCCACTGAGGTCATATTCTCGTAAAAACTGCAACCAACTTAGGCCTTCAATTTGGTAAGGACGCAATGTCCCTCGAAATTCTTTAAGAGCGGCTACAGTAGTGATTCCTTGAAATTCTGAAAGCTTTTTCCCCATCAGACGAAGACGTTCTCCTCCAATCCAACGAAGTTGAGCTGCTCCCATGGCCTTTTCTAGCTCCATCAGTCTTACAGCATACAGCTTGGAAAATCGCAACTTATGATCATCGCTCAAGCCATCGCTATCATGTAATTCTATAAATATGTTAAGAATATTTTTTAATCGTTCAGCAGGTAGCTGAATATATCGTCCCTGAGATAACTCTGCAAAAAATGATTCCGCTTCCTTATTAATAAAATCTGAGGTGTCTGTGTAGGGTTATGGAGCTGCTGTTGCTTTAATTTTTGCAATGCTTTTTGCAATAGCGGCAAGAGATTAATTTTTTCTCCAGTACCTCCTTTTTCTCCTTTAAGAATCCCCCCTAATTCTAAACCAAACCAATCATAACTGCTCTTTTCATCTAATTCAGAATACCATTCATCAATATCAGCATTGACAACACGATAAGGATAATCCTCATCAATGGTTATGCGCCACCCTTTTTCTTCGAGTTGAGGTAAAATGGTAGCACTAAACTGTAAAGGATCTCCGTGAGGCAAAGAAAAGAAAAAACAGGAAGGAATATCTTTATTGAAACTGGTAAAAGGATAAGGCATGTCATCGGGCCATCTCCAACCATTACGAGTTAAAGCCTAAATGGATTTTTTCTCCTCTTCTTGATGACGAGGGATAGAAAACAGTTGGTCATCTTTAATAAAATCTACCGTTTCTTTCTTCTCATAAGGCAATCCTGACAGACCATTATAGTCAAACGTCAATTCAACAGCGGGATAGGGCTCCGTAACAATCACCCAGGGATTTCTCTCGTTTGAATATTTTTTGATTCGTTTTTGACACAGTCTTAAGCACGGTATTGGTTTTATTTTCTTAAGATTTCGAATGACAGGTATTTTGGGTAGACTGATAGAAAGCTTCTCCTGATGCTTTTGAAATAGATCAGCTATCTTTTTTGTTTCATTCATAGAAATATTAGAAAGCGCTAGCAAAGAAGATAAAATTTTCGAACTAATATTTGTGTGCATAATCCCTGTTTCACCACTTTTCTCGTTGCAATACCATACTTGATCGATTGAACCTAAATTCCGCAGTTGGACGTAGCAAAATTAGGTTGTAGGAAAGAAAAGTCAGG
>CAYYAN010000180.1:0-3895 GCA_964469825.1 uncultured Chthoniobacter sp.
GCCATCGGCCTTCCCGGCTTTGGCAGTAGAGAGGGATGAAAGATCCGGGTTAAATCCTTCTTGGAGGCTCAAACTCCTTTTTGATGGAGAGTGTCCCTTTTGCAAGCGTGAAATTGCTTGGATGCAAAAGCGAAATAAAAATGGTTATCTTGCCTTTGAAGATATTAGTTCACCAAATTTTGATCCTCATATTTATCGGCTTACTCAAGAAGAGGTGATGGGTGTGATTCATGGAGTATTAGATGATGGGTCTATTATAAAAAAATTAGACGTTTTTATCGAAGCCTATCGATTGATTGGGTTGGGTTGGCTTGTTGCACCTCTCTCCTGGCCGATTATTCGCTCGATTGCAGCTCTTGGTTATGAAATTTTTGCACGTTATCGCATTCCCTTGGGAAATTTTTTTGGAGCTCGATCTTGTAATATTCATAACTGCGGCTTTTCTAACACGAGTTCAAAGTAAACGTTAATGAATGAAGAAGGTATGAAAGAAATGTTTATGTTGATTTATGTGAAAAATGTGACACTGTTACACTATGATTGAACTTAGTATTAAAGAACTTCATGCCAAGACAGGTTTTCAAGTTCGAAGGGCTAGTAAAAGTCGCCAACCAATTACAATTACAGATCGTGGTGAAGCGATAGCGCTCCTGATATCAGCTGATTTTTTTCAACAAATAAAACGCAAGCGTACCCTTCTGCCAAGATATGCGAAGTTCTTAGCAAAAGCGTACTCTAACGATGTACTTGAAGATCTTGATGCCGTTCGAGGAGATCGTTAATAAGAGCTTATGATTTTTTGTGATACTTCAACATTGGCTAAATATTACGTTCCCGAAAAAGAATCTTTAAAAGTACAAGCGTGTCTCGAAAAAGAAGACCAAGTTGCTCTTTCTGAGCTCGCACGTATTGAACTCATGGCTGTTTTTCATCGACGTTTGAGAGAAAACAAATGGAATCAAAAAGAATTCACGATGGTGATTCAACAATTTACACGTGATGATGCAGATGGTTATTGGAAATGGTTGCCTTTAGATGAACCTATTCTCAAACAAGGGACGAAAATATTCACGACCTTATCAAAAGAAATCTTTTTGAGGTCTTCTGATTGTCTTCATTTAATAACAGCGACGCATTATCAATTTTCTGAAATTTATACATATGATCGTCATCAGTCGCAAGCTGCCAGTGCTTTTGGAATGATTCCTATTTCTATTTCCTGATTATCAATGACAAAAATTGTTTTTTTATTTTATGAAGGGATGACATCGCTGGATGCGATCGGGCCTCATGAAGTCTTAGCCCGTTTGCCAGGAACAGAAGTCAAGCGTGTGGCGAAAAAAGCGGGTCCGGTTTTAACAGATGCTTCGCATTTGATACTGATGGCAGAACATTCCATCGATGAAGTTTCAGAGGCTGATATTTTAGTTGTACCAGGAGGAGGTCGTGCAACGACGTTGCAGCACCAGCCTGAGATTTTAGAATGGATTCGTACGATTCATCAAACGACAACATGGACGACTTCGGTTTGTACAGGAAGTTTGATTTTGGGAGCGGCTGGTTTATTGCAAGGAATTCCAGCAACAACTCACTGGTCAGTTATGGATCGTTTAAAAAAATGGGGAGCAGTTCCTACGCGCCAGCGCGTAGTGGAAGCGGGAAAAATTATCACCGCAGCTGGCGTCTCAGCTGGCATCGATATGGCTTTAATACTTGCTGCAAAAATTTCTGGCGAAGGAGTTGCCAAGCGAATTCAACTTGGGATCGAATACGATCCTGAGCCACCATTTGATTGTGGGAGTATTGAGAAAGCTGATCCAGAGATCATTAAGGCGTTACGTGCTGTTTTTGATAATCAGTTTGAAAAATCAATTTAAAAAACTTTTATGAAACAAATTGAGATTTCTCAGTTGATAGAGAATTCTTCTGATGGGCGGGTGCTTTTTTTTACAGAAGAAGGAAAACTCATTTTAGAAAATGGGTCTCCATTTTTATCTGCTGCTGCGATGCTCAATAGATCTTCCATTGCATTGCAACATGCACATGCGAACGATAAAATTTCAGTGGTGCGCGTGGGTATCAAGCGAAGTGAAGAAGAGTTGAAGTGTGAGGGATTAGATTTTTTGCATCCTCGTGATTATTTTCTTTCGATTGTTGATCAGCCAGAAGTTGAAGAAAAATTTTTATGCGCAGCGCATTGGGCTGTCGCCAATCACATGATTCAATTTTGTAGTCACTGCGGAGCTAGTTTGGAAAAGGTTTTAGAGACCACAGAGAAAAAATGTCCACAATGTCACAAATCTTTTTTTCCAAAACTCTCCCCTGCTGTATTGGTCTTGATTCAGAGAGGAGATGAAATTTTGTTAGCGCGTGGACCACAACATTCACCAGAGATGTACACTGTTCTTGCAGGTTTTATCGACCTTGGCGAATCAGCAGAGCAAACAGTTCATCGTGAGGTGTGCGAAGAAGTAGGGCTTGAAGTGACGAATTTAAAATACTTTGGTAGTCAGAGCTGGCCATTTCCTGACAGTTTTATGATTGCTTTTACGGCGGACTATCTTCGCGGTGAGATCAAGATCGATCCAGTTGAACTCGAAGAAGCTCGCTGGTTTCATCGCAATGAGCTGCCACTTTTACCGCCACCATCAACACTCTCAAGAAAATTAATTGACGATTTTATCTCCAGGACTGCATTATAAGAATATACCCATGACGAATGATTTTTAGGATCTGCTGGTTGTTTTTGCCTCTGGCTGCATTATGTTCGCATAGCGTCTCGCTCGGAGCGCCTTGCAAGAGATAAAAACTCCTGCTTATAATTTTCCTGAAAATCAATCGTCATGGGTATATCTCTTCAAAAATAGAGAGTGTTTTATCATGAAATTTCCCCCCAGTATTCTTGCGCTATTATTTATTTTGTCTTTTTTCTCTATCTCTTCTGCTCAACAGAGAGATCTTGAGCAGCTTGTTGATGTGCACTCTTCTCATCAATTTTCTCTCAATCATATTCCTGAAAATCCAGAGCAAGAGACGAACTTGTTATTCATTCCAACAGTAGATAAGCCTGCTGATGTTTTTCATAAAATGGTGTGTCAGTCTCTCATGAAGAGAGAGTATTACTTATATCTTCCGGAGCAAGTTGATCTTCATCAAAAATATTGGTTAGTCTGTTATGCTCATGGTTTTAAAGGGCATGCTCAAGATGAGTTTTCTAATTTAAAATATTTTTTAGAGAGAGGAGACTGTATCGTTGTTGCTCCAACTTTTCCAAAAGGATATCAGCTTTTAGAAAATCAAGCTGATCAGCAAGTGATAGAAATTTTTAATGAGCTGAAAAAGAAATATCAGCTACATCAAAAGTTATTTGTTTTTGGTCATTCAGCAGGGGGACAATTTGCACATCGATTTACACTAAGACATCCTAATATTGTTGTTGGCTGCGAAGCTTGTTCTAGTGGGACTTGGGCAACAGGTGGTCCCTATCATAGTCTAACTAAGGATTCACAAAGTATACCAATAGCAATTGCTTGTGGTGAAAAAGATCAAGGGAAAATAGGATTAAATATGGCTCAATTATCCATAAGTTCTCTTGGGGTTGTGTCGCCTTCAGACATTCATGATTGGACAAGAATCGAATGGTTAATCAAGTTTAGTGGGCTTTTATCCAATGAAAAATTCTTTTTTAAATCACAAATTTTTCCAGGAGAATCACATCAAGTTTCTATTGATGAGCAAGAAGAGCTAGCTAAAGAGGCATTTTTACTTGGAACGAGTGGAATGCTTCCTGAAGAATACAAAGAATACAATTTGGAAATTACCGCTATTCAAGAGAGTATCGAGCAAGGAAAAAGTGAAATATCCGGGCTAGCAGAAATTCAAATCAATCAATTGC
>CAYYAN010000181.1:0-3866 GCA_964469825.1 uncultured Chthoniobacter sp.
CAATTTTATCAAAAGCCCAACGATGAAAAGCCATATTGCATCCAGGAATATGTTCAGCAATCACATCGGTTAATAAAACATGGCTTGGACCTCCTGGCGCAGCTGCGACACAGGCCTGATGCCAGTTTTCCGCAGGTGGAGAAATGTTCGGTCCACCAACGCCGGCATAATTGCCCGAAAGTAATGTTCCAACTAAATAAAAAAGCCAATCAGGATCAGCCATACAATCAGAATCTGTGTATGCTAAAATTTTTCCCGTTGCTGCAGCCGCACCTACATTGCGTGCAACGCTGAGGCCCTTATTTGGCTGCGTAATCGCTTTGACCCACGGATGGTTTTTTAAAATTTCTTGCGTATTATCGGTAGAACCATCATCAACAACGATGACTTCGTAATCGGGGTAGTCGATATGTTTTAAAGATTCTAAACAATCTTCTAGTGTTTGTCCGCCATTATAGCTACAGACAATAACTGAAACTTTAGGTTGTTCAGGAAGTCTAGCTTGATGCGTAATCGATCCTTCTGCATTAAAAAAGCGTTCGACAACTTGAAGTGCTTTTTTAGGAGTACGATCACGTCTGACTAAACCAAAATTCCAATCTAAAATTTCTTGCCCTCCTCGGTACCATTCATCGGTCCAGGCATAAAGGATCGTGCCAGCAAGACCTCCTTTAATAACTGACTCGAGATGCCATTCCATAAGTTCAGCCTGTTTTTCTTCGGAATTACGGATGGTATCCATTCCAAACTCTCCCATGATGAGAGGCTTGTCTTCAGCGAGATTTTGAAGTCGAGCAAGATAACGCTCAAAATCGTCACGGCGTTCTAGATAAACATTGAATGTTAAAAAATCAACGTTCTGTGGCAAGAGATATTCTGTTGGAGGAAAGCTCGCATACGAATAAAGCGCCAGCGGATCTTCTCGGCGAGCTATTGTAATGAGGTGTTCTAAAAATTCGGTGACACGCTTAGCGCCAAGCCAGCGGACCATTGAAGAGGGAATTTCATTGCCGACTAGGTACCCAAAAATAGCAGGATGGCCTTGATTTTCTCGAACCGTTTTAACAACGCTTTCTTCTACGGTGGCACGGACTTTGCGATCGTTTAAAAACTCAACATGCTCCATCCAAGGAATACTCAAAAGAACTTTGAGTCCTTGTTCATGACAAAGATCTAAGAACCAGCGAGGCGGTGGTGTATAAGGACGAAGTAGATTCGCTCCTGTTTTAGCAATTGTTGCTAAATCGATGGCTGCTTGCTCTGGAGTTCCATATTGATGTCCATCGGCATCAGGAGCAAAGGGCCCATAGGTAACACCTTTAAGAAAAAACTTTTTTTCTCTTTCAAAGAAAAATTTAGATTGGACAGTGATACGGCTATTCATGAAAAAATGTGTAAGTGTAAATAAAGAGTAGCTACATTCAAATCAAATTCTTTGCGTTTTTTTGCGGCTATGAAATTTTTTCCAAAACTTCGGCAACCACCTCCGCTGTCTTTTCTATGAACTCTGGCGTATGAGCTAGGCTGATAAAGCCTGCTTCAAACTGTGATGGCGCAAAGAAAACGCCGCGTTCAAGGCAACCTTGGAAAAATTGAGCGAATTCTTCTGTACGGCATTTTTTAGCATCGCCCAAATTTTGAATGGGACCTTCGTGAAAAAAAAGACAAAACATTGAACCGACGCGATGAAAAGTGAAAGGTTTGTTGCTAATGAGTTCGCGAATTCCTTTTTCAAAAATTAAGCCGAGTTTCTCTAATTTTTCCCAAGCATTAAGACGTTCCAATTCGCGCAATTGAGCGAGACCAGCAGATAAGGCAAGGGGATTTCCTGAGAGCGTTCCTGCCTGATAAACTGGACCTGTAGGGGCGAGTTGATCCATGAAGTCTGCACGACCACCAAATGCTCCAACCGGGAGTCCTCCTCCAATAACTTTGCCTAGTGCAGTCAGATCTGGTTTAATGCCGCAGCGTTCTTGATATCCCCCGGGTGCGAGACGAAAACCGGTCATGACTTCATCAAAAATGAGCAGGGCTCTGTGAGCAGTGCAGAGCTCACGCAAGCCCTCCAAAAATCCTGGCTCTGGAATATAGAGACCAGCGTTGCCTGGAATTGGTTCTAAAATGAGCGCTGCGATTTCAGAGCCATATTTTTCAAAAGCCTGATTGACAGCAACCAGATCATTAAAAGGAAGTGTTATCGTCAACTCAGCAAGTGCAGCTGGGACACCAGCACTATCAGGAGAGCCAAAGGTAAGGGCTCCACTTCCAGCTTTAACAAGAAGAGAATCGACATGACCATGATAGCAACCTTCGAATTTAATGATCCTATCACGGCCAGTTACACCGCGCGCCAAGCGAATGCATGACATGGTGGCCTCAGTTCCACTGTTGACCATCCGGACTTTTTCAATGGAAGGAACCATACGACAAATTGTTTGAGCCATCTCAACTTCAAGTGGGTGAGAGGTCCCAAAACTAACTCCACGTTGGGCAGCATCACAGACTGCATCAATAACAACCTTTGGGGCATGACCTAAAATAGCAGGTCCCCAGGTCCCCACGTAATCAATTAATGTTTTCCCTTCAATTGTGGTCAGTGTAGCCCCTTCAGCTGATTGTGTAAAAAAGGGATGACCTCCCACTGCACGAAAAGCACGCACGGGAGAATTAACCCCGCCTGGAATCCAACGGAGCGCTTCGGACCATAAAGCAGAGCTAGAAATTGGAGGTTGGATTCTAGAGAAAGAAGAAGACATGAGGAAAAAATCTTTTGTTATTAATTTTATTTTATCTATTTACTTCTTATACCATCTTTACACATATTGGAGGCCAAGCAAAAAACCATAAACGATTTACTTTCTTCCTTGAGTATTTAGCCTTCAATCCCTTCTTCACTTGCTCCACTGCAGCATTTGCCTTAATGGTTTCTCAGCACGTTTCCTAATATCTTCATTCAAAATAATCTCCGGACTCAAATCGCGCAAACAGCGATAAAGTTTTTCTAATGTATTCATCTTCATGAAGCGACACTCTGCACAAGCGCAGTGATCGGTTGGTCCTGGAATAAAGGTTTTATCAGGAATTTCGCGACGAAGGCGATGGAGCATTCCTTCTTCTGTTACGATCACAAAAGCTTTAGCGGGAGAATTTTTGCAATAGTCGATCATTTTTTCTGTCGAACAGACTTCATCTGCAAGCAATCTCACTGCATAGGGACATTCAGGATGAGCTACAACTTTGGCATCTGGATGCTCCTTGCGAGCCTGATTGATGCTATCACGAGTGAACTCGACATGAACATAACAGTTGCCCTTCCAAAGTTCCATGGGGCGTCCCGTTTGTTCAATGACCCAGGCTCCTAAATTTTGATCAGGTGCAAAGAGGATATTTCGATCTTTGGGAACATGAGAAACGATTTTTACCGCATTGCCACTCGTACAGATCACATCGGAAAGGGCTTTCACCCCTGCACTGCAATTGATATAGGAAACAACATAATAGTTTTTGTCAGCATGCTCTTTTAAGAATTGTTGTAAAGCTGGAGCTGGACATGAATCCGATAAAGAACATCCAGCTTCGAGATCAGGCAAGACTACTTTTTTGGTGGGATTAATAATCTTCGCTGTCTCTCCCATGAAATGAACGCCACAAAAAGCAATGACCTCGGCTTCTGTCTGAGCCGCTTGAACACTCAATCCCAGAGAGTCTCCCACATAATCAGCGACCTCTTGAATTTCAGGAATCTGATAGTTATGTGCGAGGATGACAGCGTTGCGTTCCTTTTTGAGGCGTTGAATTTCAGAAAAAAGGTTCATAAGAGAAAAATGATATCTTCCTATCCGTTCATATGGACAGATGCTTTTTTA
>CAYYAN010000182.1:0-3860 GCA_964469825.1 uncultured Chthoniobacter sp.
TGATGATGGTCCTGATCCAACATGGACTCCTCAACTTTTAAAAATTCTTAAAGAAAAACAAGCTCCTGCTGCCTTTTTTATTTTGGGATGCCAAGCACAACAGTTTCCTGACTTGGTGCAGCGTATTTACAAAGAGGGGCATGAATTTGGAAATCACACTTATACTCATGAAAACCTAGGAGAAATTAGCGACGAAAAAATTTGTTTAGAACTCAATGCAACAACACGCCTTTTAGAAAGCATTACAGGTCATTCAACCTCGCTCTTTCGTCCACCTTATAACGGTGATGGAAACCCCTCTTCTCCCGGAGAATTACGTGCTTTGCAAGTTGCTTCAGAGCTCGGTTATCTGACTGTTGGAGAGTCGATTGATCCTAATGATTGGGAACAGCCTGGTGTTGAAACTATCATCCAGCGCGTTAAGAATCAACGTGCTCAAGGAGGAAGTATTTTATTGTTACACGATGCAGGAGGCAATCGCTCTCAAACAGTCGCAGCACTCCCAACTCTCATCGATTACTTCCGTGCACGAGGCGATGAAATTGTTCCTCTCTCGACAATCATTGGTCTTTCTAATGACATTTTAATACCACCCTTACGCCAAGCCGATATGACATGGGCTACGCGTTATATATATGGCAGCTTTGCTACATTCCGTTTTTTAGAAATGGTTGCCTGGTCACTCCTTGTCATTGCGACCATCATTTCTTTGCTCGGTATTCTCTTCTACATCACTTGCGCTATCCGACATCGTAAATTAGAAGATAGAAATCAAAGTCTCACCAAAGGCACCTCCTATCTTCCATCTCCTTCCTTGCCCCCAGCTAGCATCATTATTGCTGCTTACAACGAAGAACGCGTTATCACTTCAACACTCGAACATCTTGTTGATAGCAACTATGACGCGCCATTACAATTGATCATCGTGGATGATGGATCTCAAGATCAAACAGTCTCAACGATTGAAAATTTTATCGAAAAAAATCGTTTTCGAACGAACAGAACCATCTTATTAATCCGACAACCTAACTCTGGCAAAGCAACAGCGTTAAATCGAGCTATTGAATCAGCTCAGCATGACTTAATCATCACTCTCGATGCTGATACTATGGTCACTCCAACAGCACTTCGAGAATTGATCACCCCTTTTTCTGACCCCATCGTTGGAGGGGTTTCAGGTCATGTTCGTGTCGGTAACTCTCAGCAATGGCTTGGCCGTTTTCAGCAAATCGAATATGAATTTGCTTTTGAAGTCAATCGTCGTGCCCAAGATCTTTTAGGATGCATCACTGTTCTTCCTGGCGCTTTGAGCGCTCTTCGTGCTACAGCACTTCGTCAAGTTGGGCCACTCCCAAAAGAAACATTAGCAGAAGATACGGACCTTACCTTACAACTCCAGAGATTAGGCTGGAAAATCACATACGCACCTTTAGCCCTAGCTGACACTGAAGCTCCACACAGCATTAAATCACTTCTTTCACAACGCTTTCGTTGGTCCTTTGGAATTTTACAATGTCTTTGGAAACATCGCTCTCTCTTGCTCAGCCCTGGCTCAGGCTGGCTTGGTTGGTTTGCCCTTCCTTCGATTTGGGTTTTTCAAATTGGACTCATTGCTCTCACTCCATTGCTTGATCTCATGGTAATCTGCTCATTGTTCTGGGGAAGAGGAAGCGCCATCTGGCCTTATTTTTGTCTTTCCTTAAGCCTTGATATGAGCCTTGCTGCAGTGGCAGCACACTTTGCCGGACGAAGTGCTTGGTCTGCTTGGAGGGCTCTGCCAATGCGCTTTCTTTATCGACCTCTCCTTGGTTATATCACTTGGAAATCCCTGATCAAAGCGGCCGCAGGAAGCTGGGTTCGCTGGAGCAAGCTAGAACGCACTGCCGCGGCCATTCGAGAGAAGCATTCAGAACGGTTCTGCTAAACAGTTACAGATCTCCTCTCTCCAAAATTCCCCTCGCTTGTTCCACATCTTTTATAATCTGCAGTCTCAATTCTTCAACGCTAGAAAATTTTATTTCAGGACGAAGATAGGCAATCGGAGTCATGGTAAGTTCTTGTCCATAGAGGTCTCCTTGAAAATCAAAGAGGTGTACCTCTACCGTTTTTGGAAAAGGAAAATCATGCAGTGTTGGACAATGTCCAATATTCGCAGCGCCTTGATATTTTTTTTCACCAATAGTTACTCTAACAGCATAGACCCCATCAGAAGGAAGCTGGAATGAAGGGATCTCAAGATTTGCCGTTGGAAAACCAAAGTCTCTGGCTTTTTTATTTCCTGCGACAACCGTTCCTGTCAGAGAGTAGTGGCGGCCTAAACAAGCTGCAGCTTCCTCCAACTCCCCAATGGCAATAGCTCGACGAATACGAGTGCTACTGACAGCATCGCCGCCAACTTCAAACGCTTTCATTCTTATGACTGAAAAGTGAAATTTTTTTCCTAACTCTTTTAATAAATCGAGATTTCCTTCTCCTCCTCGTCCAAAAGACCAAGAGTTCCCAATAATAATTGTTTTCAAATGAGGCAAGGCTTCTGTCAGTTGAGTGATAAATTCTGTTGCTGAAGTTGCCGCTAGCTCTTCGTTAAATGTGAGCAATAAAGTTGCATCAACTCCAAAATTTCGAAGCAGTTTTAATTTTTGTTCCGTCGTTGTTAAGAGTGCTGGCGCTAGTACTGGTCTTAGTACTGAAGCTGGATGTCGGTCAAAAGTCATAACGATAACTTTTCCTGCAATCGCTCTCGCTTCTTTCTGAGCTAGTGCCATCAAGGCCTGATGTCCTAGATGCACACCATCGAACGTGCCAGGAACGAGAATAATAGGCTGTGGACTGAAGGCTGACGATTGAAGTTCTTTTAAATCGTGAATCAATTGCATATTCGCAGCGATAACTCTCAAAACCTTAAAAATTTTTTGTTCCTTGTGCGCCACTTTAGTGGCTTTGTGATCTTGTTTTTAATTGCTCCTCATGCTCCTCGGAGACGCGAAACTTCAGGCAAGCTCAAAACATGCGAAAGCAAAATCTCACGTGATGTTTCTTTTAAACGATCCGCTGGAAAAGCATTCTCTACCGAAAAACGACCTGACTTAGTCCGACGCAATGATTGCAAATGAGCTCCACAACCCAAATCTTGCCCAATGTCATAGGCATAGGTGCGAACATAAAAACCTTTGCTACAAACAACGCGAAAATCAATCGTATCAGAAGTTGTTTTTAAAATCTGATGGGCGTAGATATGCACAAAACGTGGCTCGCGAGGAACTGTTTTTCCTTGGCGTGCTAACTTATAAAGCGGAACGCCATCTTTTTTGATAGCAGAAACCATGGGTGGTGTTTGGTAAAAATCTCCATCAAATTTAGAAAAGGCAGCTTCCAATGTTGCCAGATCAAAAGCAGGCACGGACTTTTCTTCGACGACTTCTCCATCAGCATCTTGAGAATCTGTTGTCACTCCTAACTTCATCGTCCCAACATATTCTTTGTCTTCGCTCATGAGAAGATCTTGAATTTTTGTCCCCCGGCCTAAGGTCAACATGAGCAAACCCGTTGCTAAAGGATCAAGCGTGCCGCAATGACCAATTTTTTTTATCCCAAGCACTCGTCGGGCAATCGCCACGACATCATGAGAGGTCATATTACTAGCTTTATCAATGAGAAGAACGCCGTCCATTTTTTAAGTTGAAGTGAAAGTTGAAGGTTGAAGTAAAGACGAAAAACTTTCTTATTTCAAATAACTTCGCTCGCTCCTTAAAAACAAAACAAACTAAGCAATCGTGCAACAACGATTGTTTGGTGCTACTTGCCGAGCTCTGGTTAGAGCAGTGTTTTGGAGTTGCATCCATATTCCATGTCCTTCTGTT
>CAYYAN010000183.1:0-3851 GCA_964469825.1 uncultured Chthoniobacter sp.
TCTGCAGTGATCCAACCCCCTGAAACTTTTTGTTCTTTCATCCATCGAGGCACAGCCTCTTCCACGCTTACTGCACAAATAACCTGAGTTTTCCCAAATGAAATTAAAACAGAACTAGTTGCTTGAGGAGCAATATTTGTTCGAATAGAAATTTCGCGTAAGGCACTGGGAAGACGATTTTGGAAACGAGACATAAAAAAACTAAAAGGATAGCCAGAAAGAAATACAAAGAAATTAAAAAATTCTCCTTGGAAAAGTTTTATTCTGAATAACCGCTTCAGCTATTTCTTTTTTCTTTCCTGAAAAAGAAATTGCGATCATATCTGCAAAAGCTCCAACGCTCAATTCCCCGAGCCTTTCCTTCATGCCAAGGGCTTCTGCAGGGTGCAGCGTTACCATTTTTAAAATCTCCTCTGGAGTTAGATCTCGAGCGATTTTTGCAAAGAGCTGCATTTCCGAAAAAAGATTAAGCTCGTCATTGCTTGCGAGGCTGTCAGTCCCAAGCAAAAGTTGATAGCCATGATCGTAAAAAAATTTCCAATCAAACGGAGCTCGCTCAAAAAAGCGATGAGTCTTCGGACAATGCACAATGAAAAAATCATTTCCATGTTTTGCGAGAGACTCACGATCTTTGCTTGTGAGACAATTCATATGAACAAGCAATGCCCCTCGTGGCAGGAGATCTTTTTTCAAAAGTGCTTGCACTGGTGTTTGAAAACCAGTGTCACTCATGTCACGTCCAAAACTTTTTAAAAAATCAAAGAGAGGCCCACTCCCTTGCGTAAACATTTCGAACTCTTCTTCGGACTCAGCTAAGTGCGTGCAAAAAGGAACATGATACTGCTGCGCAAGTTGAGTAGCACCTCGGTAACACCCTTGGGATGTAGTTTGCGGAGCATGAGGAGAAATGCCAAATTTTATTTTTCTATGCCCATCTTCCTCTTGACTCTTTTTAAAAAAAACTTCTGCCATCTGCAAGCCCTCTTCTCCTTGTTGAGGCCCGCGAATATCCATGACTTCTAGAAGCTGCCAAAGCCGTAGAGGTGAAACAAGAAGCCTTTCTAGTCCGGATATTTCATCACTCTCGTGACGAAGAAGCTGCGAAGGCTCATGAGGCAAGGCAGGTTTTGAATATAACGTTGAACAGCATGCATCATGCATACTACTGCTCTTTCCCGCGAAGGCGGGAACTAACGCAGCATCCAGCTGCGTTCCCTGCTTCTGTAGTAGAGAGGGATGAAATATCCGGGGTAGCAACTTTGGAAAAGAAACAATGTTAACAGCAGACGTACAGCCCCATGAATGAAGCTCTTTCCAACCTTCTACGATTGCTAAGGCAACTTCATCTTCTTGAAGTGAAAATTTTATTTTATTGAGACCCTGAATCCAAGAGGTAAAGCTACTTTGAGACTGAAGTTGATGTCTCATCATGGTGTAATCAAAATGGCAATGAGCATTGATCAGCCCTGGCATGAGAATGACATCGCCTAAATCACAAGTTTTAGCTGAAGGAAAATGGCGCTTCAAAGCAGCATGTGAACCCGTAGCAATGATAACACCATCTCTCACCACAACAGCTCCATTTTCAAAAGGAGGAGCGCTCATAGGCAACACATAACGTGCTTGGTAAATTTTCATACGATGAAAAATTTATGAAATATTAATAAATTGGATATTGATTTCGGATTTATAAAAATTTAAATACATCTTACCGACATGACTAATTACGAAAATAATTACGAAAGATTTTCTCAGAGCAGTTCTGATAGTTATAATATACCATGCTTCAAGCCTCGGGAAAGCAAGACTGATAACACGACCTTTAGTTTCCCTAACCTAAGCACTCTTCTTGCCCTAGGAGGAGTATTTGTCACTTGTATGACTTCTCCATCTCAAGAACAAGCTAATCAAAACAGAGAAAACAAAGAAAAAGTCAAAGAAAATATACAAAAATCTTTTTCATTTCGCTCTTATATCCCTGACTTCTCTGCTCTTTGGAAACAAGTAAAAGCTTATTTTCCATCTTTTTCTTTTTTCAAAAGCACTAAACATACAAACATCGATCCTTATGAAGGAAGAGATAGTTTTAGTGGCATGGAACATCTTAATTACGACCCATCAGAAAGAAGATCTTTATCAGAACACTCAAAGTTTCCGGAGTTTTTTAGAAATGCTAATGGGTATGACTTACCCAAAAGTGATTCTTCTACGTGATTTCCTCGTTCTTCACAACATCTCGGGCAGCCGCTACAAGAAGATTACAAGCCTCACGGCACAGGAGTGGAATTTCAAAATAAGAACTATTACCAGTTCGTTTTTCTTCAGGCAGTGTTTTGACTTCGTTATCAGCATCTAATTTCCAAAGCACTTTTCGCAAACAGCCTTTATTCGAACAACAAAAACTTCCAATTAACGACTGTGCCTGATCATCACTCAACTTTTGGGTGACACGATACATACCACTTTGGCGTCCTAAGGTTTCTCTAAGTGATGTTACCTCCAATTTTTTTGCCAGCCCGGATATTTCATCACTCTCGCAACGAGAAAGCCGCGAAGGCTGATGGGGCAAGGCAGACGAAGGATTTTGATCAGGGCTGTATGAGTCCATACTGTCCTGATCAAAATTCAAGTCTAACGCAGTAGCCATCGGCGTTCCCGGCTTTCGCAGTAGAGAGGGATGAAATATCCTGGCTAGCCAAGCTCCATAAAGACTCAATGCAGCTGGATAAAAAAAATCGAGTGCGAGAGCCATCTCTTCAATGTTTCGCAGCTGCAGCAACCATCCACGACATAAATTTGGAGCTGCCTTAAGAGGACGATAATTTCCTTTCTCATCATAACGTGCTATTTCACGCGCAGCCTCAGGACGCGTATATAGCTTAAGCTGACTCTCATGAACATTCTGATCTTTGCGATACCTTAAAGAAAAATCATTGCCTAAAAAAAGTTCTCCAATGATGTTTTTTCCTTCAGCAAGAAGCTGAGCTAATAATTCTGATGGTGAAGAATAAGAGGAAAAACTCAAAGCAATTTATTTTACTTTGTTAGGATTAAAACTCAGATACGTATTATAACGTTCATCTGCGTAATCATGATCGTTATCAGGATAGATTTTTTTTGCAACATGCGCAAAAACAGCAATAGGATCTTTTTTAGCCATGATCTTATCATTCATCTGCTCTAGAACTTGACGCAATCCCCAACCAACACCATTGATGGTTTCAGTTGAAAGCACCCCCTCGCCCTTGAAATGAACATAATCCATCAAGGCATAAAGCCCACAAGGATAATGATCCCTGGCCACTTGATAAAAATTTTCACTGATTAGTTGCTTCAATGCGGTCTTCTCTTCATCACCAATTCCGCTCTCTGCATCAATAGCTCCTTTTATTTTATCAAGAGACTCATCAAGTCGTGTAGCAATAGAACGTGCTTGCTCGATAATAAGAGCTTTCTTAGCAAGCATTTTTCTTAAGGATTTCAAACGGTCACCATCAAAGTCTGAAAAAAACTCCTTGCTATTATTCCAAGGACAAGTTCCTAACATCCAATCTTCCATAGGATACCCTTTGTCTTTTAGCTCTTGAGCTACAAGAGGCCAATCTTCTTGAAAATTTTTTGTTTCATCAGCCGGATACCAAATGTATTGACCAATGCCAATTAAAGCATAGTCATCTTCCCAAGAAGTAATTCCTTGCTTCATATTATGAGTCACTTTACCAGGACGATTCCAGATTCCACACTGATTCTGCCAAATTTTAATTCCAATCTCCAAGAGTTGATCATCCGTTAACCCGGATATTTCATCACTCTCGTGACGAGAAAGCCGCGAAGGCTGATGGGGCAAGGCA
>CAYYAN010000184.1:0-3827 GCA_964469825.1 uncultured Chthoniobacter sp.
TGGTGGGGAGCTTTTAGCTTATGTTTGGTAACTTATCTGTAATTTGTAACCTATAACCTGCTTACCTTTTTTAATCATGTCACGTATCGGAAACACTCCAGTAACACTTCCAGATAAAGTCAAAATTGATTTGGCTACTGATGGAACCATTGTCGTGGAAGGCGCTAAAGGGAAACTTTCTTGGAAACTTCCCAAAGCTATTAAAATTCATATTGAAGGCACTATCCTTCATGTGAAACGCGAAAATGAAGAACGCTCTACCAAAGCTCTTCACGGTTTAACGCGAGCCTTAATTAACAATATGATTGTTGGAGTTCATCAGGGATTCCGTCGCGATCTAGAAATTCAAGGGGTTGGTTTTCGTGCAGCACTCAAAGGAACGCAATTAGATCTTTCTATTGGTTATTCTCATCCTGTCCTTTTTGATGTTCCTGAAGGCATTAAGATTACTGTGACTGACAATACAAAAATCAGCGTTGAAGGAATTGATAAGCACCTTGTTGGACAAGTTGCTGCTGATATTCGCGCCTATTATCCACCGGAGCCTTACAAAGGAAAGGGAATTCGGTATGCCGGAGAGCAAGTCCGCCGCAAGGAAGGAAAAACTGTTCAATAATATTCGTTCATTTATTTATTTTTTACTATGGCTCATACTTCACCACGTAAATTGCGGCATCGCCGCCTTCGTAAAAAAGTTGCTGGAACGGCTGAACGTCCTCGGCTTTCTATTCACTTTTCCGGTCGCCACATTACTGCTCAGGTCATTGATGACCATACTGGCATTACGTTAGTAAGCGTTAATACAACAGAAAAAGAATTTCGCCAACAAAAAGACATTCGTCCTAATGTTGCAACTTCTATTAAAATTGGTCAGCTCATTGCTGAGAGAGGTTTGAAAAAGAATGTTAAAAAAGTTGTCTTTGATCGAGGTGGCTTTAACTATCACGGCAAAGTCAAAGCACTAGCTGATGCAGCTCGTGAAAATGGATTTGAATTTTAATTATTATGTCCGAGAAACCCAATAAACGTAACTCTCGTCGTGAGGCTAATCAGGAAGTGCCTTCGACTCCTAAAGAAACAGTCGAAAAAGTCGTCTTCATCAATCGGTGTGCCAAGGTTGTAAAAGGTGGTCGTCGTTTTAGTTTTAGTGCACTCATTGTCACTGGCAATATGAAAGGCAAAGTTGGCGTTGGTTTTGGAAAAGCCAATGAAGTAAGTGAAGCCATTCGCAAAGCCTCCGATGCGGCAGGTAAATCGATGGTTGCTATCTCTATTGGAGAAACCACTATTCCTCATGAAGTTATTGGTGAACATGGTGGTGGTCGCGTCTTGTTGCGTCCAGCGTCTCCTGGTACAGGTGTGATTGCTGGTGGCGGGGTTCGTGCTGTTATTGAAGCTGCTGGTGTTCGCGACGTTTTAGCAAAATCACTTGGATCGAATAATCATGCGAATGTTGTTCATGCTACGATTAATGCTCTCAAGCAACTTCGCTCCGCAGAAGAAATTTTTAAGATGCGTGGCAAAACTATCAGACAAAAAGAACGCAAAGCATAATTATTTATATGAGATTACATCAACTCTCTCCTCGTCCTGGTGCTAAGCATCGCCGTAAACGTCTTGGTTGCGGCGAAAGCTCTGGTCATGGAAAAACTTCTGGTCGTGGCCACAAAGGTCAAAAAGCTCGTTCTGGCGGTAGTGTTCGGTTGGGCTTTGAAGGTGGTCAAATGCCGCTCAATCGTCGTCTTCCTAAAAGAGGCTTTAGCAATACGACCTTTAAACCAATTTTTGCAGTCATCAACCTCGATACGCTTGATGCTCGTTTTGAGTCTGGCGCTAAGATTGATGAAGCAGCGCTTCGTTCAGTCGGACTCGTTAATGGACGCAATGATGGAATTAAGCTTCTTGCTCGCGGTGAAATCACTAAAGCATTAACGATTGAAGTTGATAAGGCTAGTGCTGCAGCCCGTGAAAAATTTGAAAAAGCAGGAGGAAAATTAATTCTTCGTCCTGCTAAAGTAGAAATGACAGCTCGTACTCCAAAAGGAGTTGAACGTACGCCTCGTGAACGTCTTTCGAGGAAGAAAAAGCAAAAGAAGTAAAGAGTGGGGAGTAAATAGTTAAGTGTGTTAGCGCTAAAATAAAACGCTGCTTAATAAATTTATTTTTACATACTAAATAATGAAATAGAAAATCTGATTTTATTTGAATTTAGAAACTGCTCTTTACCCTTTACTCATTACTTGTTACGCGTTGTGAAATAACGCCCCGCCTATGATTTCTGCATTTGCCAATACTCTCAAGATTCCTGAGCTGCGTGCTCGAGCTCTTTTTACTCTCGGTATGGTCGTGATCATGCGCTTGGGGGCTGTTGTTACTACGCCTGGTGTTAATGCCCAGGTTTTGCGTCAATGGTTCCTCAATGTTGCTGATGCTAAGGTTGGTGGCGGTATTGCATCGATGTTTAATCTTTTTGGTGGTGGCGCTCTGAGCAATTGTGCTATTTTTTCTCTAGGAATTATGCCTTACATTAGTGCTTCTATCATGTTGCAACTTTTGGGCGCTGTTATTCCCAAACTTGGAAAATTAGCTCGCGAAGATGGAGGTCGTCAAAAAATTTCTCAATACACTCGGTATACGACAATTTTACTTTGTCTTTTTCAAGGATGGCTCTTAGCTCTTTCTTTTGAAAGTCCTCAATCAAATCCTTTCCTACCTGGTATTGCCGATACGATCGCACGCTTGGGAGTTCCTTTAGTAGCTGATCCTGGTATTGCTTTCCGCTTAATCACCGTTATTACCATGACCGCCGGAACCATGTTTTTGATGTGGTTAGGAGATCAAATTACAGAGAGGGGTATTGGGAATGGAATTTCAATTATCATCACCGTTGGTATTTTAGCACAGATGCCAGCAGGTCTTGTTCAAGCTTGGAGGACTTTTGTTCCATCAGGTGGTGAGGCATCAGCTGTAAATCCAATTGTTCTTGTTATTCTCTGCGCTTTCTTCTTAATTGTTATTGCCTCTGTTATCGCAGTGACGCAAGCACAACGTAAGATCAGCATTCAATATGCTAAGCGAGTTGTTGGACGTAAAGTTTATGGTGGTCAAACTCAATATATGCCGCTCAAAGTCAATTATGCTGGTGTGATGCCAATTATTTTTGCTCAAGCTATTTTGCTTTTTCCTTCTACGATTTTGAATATGGCTTTTCCTGGAAAGGCTTGGGCTCAAGAACTTGCTTCAGCCTTAACTCTGGGCTGGCCTCACTACGTGCTCTATGGTCTCTTAATTTTTTCATTCAGCTATTTTTGGGTGGCAACACAATTTCAGCCAATGCAAATTGCTGACGATCTCAAAAAAAATGGAGGTTTTATTCCTGGTATTCGACCTGGAAAACCAACAGCAGAATTTTTGGACTACACGATGAGCCGTCTCACCTTTGCTGGAGCCTTTTTCTTAGTAGTCATTGCTATCTTGCCACAGTTGATGAGCCGTGGATTACAAGTTCCTTATATGGCTGCGCAGTTCTTTGGTGGTACTGGACTCTTGATTATTGTTGGAGTCACGCTTGATACAATGCGTCAGGTCGAAACTTTCTTGCTGCAACGTCACTATGATGGTTTCTTGCGCAAAGGCAAAACAGCTGGTCGTACTAATTTCCGTCAACCAATGGCGAATGGATCAATTGTAAGCGATACCTTTCTCGTTTGGCTTTATGCCGGTCTTGGAGCCCTTTGCATTGCTGGTGTGACGATCTTCTTGACGACACATCGCTAGCCCGAATATTTCATCCCTCTCTACTGCGAAAGCCGGGAAGTCCGATGGAT
>CAYYAN010000185.1:0-3816 GCA_964469825.1 uncultured Chthoniobacter sp.
GAGATCTAACTTGTAAAAAGTAAAAGAGGGAGATTCTAATTTTTCAAGACGAGATTTTTTTAAGTTTACATCATAATAATCATTAATGTTATCAATCCCAACAAATTGATGCCCATCATTCAAAATACGATTGCTGCCGCGACTCGTGATTTTCGATTTTCTCCAGTGACGAAAGAAGAACTTTCCAATATTGTGTTAGAAATTAATATTCTCACACTGCCAAAAAAAATTGCTTCTTATGAAGAGATTAAGCTCGGTCGTGATGGGATTATTTTTCATTTAGGCAATGTGCAATCCGTTTTTCTTCCTTCGGTTCCATTAGAATTTGGCTGGGATTTATTGAAAACACTCTCCCAGCTAGCGTTGAAGGCAGGCCTTTCTGCTGATGCTTGGCAGGCACCAGGAGCATGGTTTGAAATTTTTCAATCAGAGGTGATTAACCCGGATATTTACGATTAGGTCATATGCGCTAATCGTAAATGCCGGGTTAAAGGAAAAATCAAGGCAGCGTAATCTGAGCTTTCTTCAGTTGATTCGAAGCCTCTTGGCTCAAAGCTTGAAGTTGGTCTAAGGTGCATGTGTCTGTTCCACTACAAGTCAAGATGACTGGTTGATCATTCAATCTGACTTGAATGGTATAATGACCGCTTCCTTCATCAAAGAGTTCTATATTAAGATCAGAAGCATAGGGAGGAATATCAGTTAGTGGAGTTGCTGCTCCTAATGCTGTCAAGAGTACGAAAAATGTAGTTTCATGACCACAATAGAGGCGGTAGCGGAGAGGTTGATGGGGTTGAGTGGTTGCGCTTTGAAAAGAGGTCGTGATCTCTTGCAGTAGATTAGCTGCTGCTACTTGTCCTATAGTTTTATTTTGAAAAACTGTACAATTTGCCCATAGTCCCGCATGAATAATCGTATCAACATCATCCTCACTAAGGAGAGGAGGATTAGGGATGTTATTGAGTTGATAGATGAAGAGAGTGTCTCCTAGGCTTTTCAAATCAAAAAGTTGAGTGATAGGAATGCCTGTTGCTTGGCTCCAACGGGCAAAGTTTCCTTTAAGCGATTCTTCTTTTGCTTTCCATTCTGGCAAAGGAAAAATAATTGTTTGCAGTAAAGGAGTTCTTCGGTCTTGTGACGGATCAGTAATATTAAAATTAAAAGTTACGTTATTATCAGCGAAGAGCAAATCTTCTTGAGAGCGAGGGCAATTGTGGGTTGGAATAATGGGGTATCTTGCTATATTTAAATCGCTAGATCCAAAATAAAGACCTGTAAGTGCTGAGTTAGCGCTCATGATGGTTCGATCTAAGCCAGTCGATCGAGCATAGAGAATTCCTGGAAGATAATTTTCTGGGAGAAGGTGAGATTGCGTAATATAACGCTCTTTAAGTTTTGTTCCTAAAGCAAATTCTTGATCAATTCCTTTTTGAGTGAGTTGTTCTAACCCTTCTTTCCAAGTGTAGGGAATAGTAGGGATTTCCATGAGAGGCGTACGATCTCCATGTCTTATTAGGTCTACAGCAAAAATAAGTTTTCCGTGTACTGATGAACTGTTATCAGGAGTAACAGTAGAGGATGGAGCTTGAGTGGAATCAATCTGTTCTGCGTAGGTTAGCGGAGTAGCTATGGCCAGGAATGCGCAAAAAAGAGAAAAAAAGAAGAAGCTTTTGAATTTCATCCGTGAAAAATAAATGAGATTATTGAAATGTCTAAGAAAATTTTTTCGGCAATTGTAGTCGAAGAAGCCGAAGACTATTAAGAACAACAAGAAGAGTGCTCCCTTCATGAGCTGCTACTCCTAATGTCAATGGAATTGTCATTAGAGTAGCACTAGCTACCATCAGGAGAACAGTGCCAAGAGCAACTGTAATATTTTGATAAATAATACGACGTGCTTTTTGACTTAAACGACGTGCTAGTAAAAAATTCTCGAGTCGGTCATTCATTAAAACAATTTCAGCCTGTTCTAATGCTGCATCGGAGCCGCGTGCTCCCATGGCAACTCCCACATCAGCAGCAGCAAGACAAGGAGCATCATTGACGCCGTCTCCAATCATCGCAACGCGAACATGACCTGTTTGTTTGAGTTTTTCAATAGCAGCGACTTTTTGCTCAGGAGAAAGTTCGGACATGATTTCTCCAACGCCAACTTTATTTCCTGTCATTTCTGCAGCAGCGCGATGATCTCCTGTTAACATAATGGTTCTCAAGCCATCATGATGAAGCTGTTGCAATGTTATTGCTGCTTCTTCACGGATATCATCGGTAAAAAGCATTCGTCCCAATAAATGATCGCCTGCAACCCAAACTACCGCTCCGTTTCCTGTTTTTTGTGATTTGAAATTGAATGTTGCTGTGGAAGGCAAATTCAATTGTTGGACTAAATGAGAACTCCCCATGACATACGGTATCCCATCGATTGTCGCTTTGACGCCAAGGCCCAGTAATGTTTCGAATTTTTCCACTTCCTTGATGGGAAGATTCCAGCTTGCAGCGGCTCGACGAATGGCGCGTGAGAGAGGGTGTTCTGAAAGTCGCGCTAAGTTCGTAGCAACTGATTGAAGTTGTTCTTCTGTCCCTTGAAAACATTCCAATTTAGACAAGGTCAAATTTCCTGAAGTGATGGTTCCTGTTTTGTCTAAGGCAACGACAGAAACTTGAGAGAGCGTTTCAATAGCCGCTCCACCTCGATAGAGAATGCCTCGCCGCGCCCCACTTGCAATGGCAGAGAGGATGGCCGAGGGAACGGAAATGACCAAAGCACACGGAGAAGCAACGACGAGAAGAGTCATCGTTCGATAAAAAGCGCTTGCTGTTCCGTTGCTAGGAAGAAAAGGAGGGTATTTTAGGATCAGCCACCATACAAAAAACATGATGGTGCAGAGCGTCAAAATCAGGATGGCGTAACCGGTGCCAAAGCGATCCGTGAAACGTTGCGAAGGAGCTTTGAGTTTCTGGGCCTCTTGAATCAGGCGAATAATTTTTTGCAAAGAGCTTTCGCTGGCAGGACGTAAAATGCGGCCTTCGATCACACCCCATAAATTAATCGTTCCCGACAAGGCGGTATCGCCTACTGTTTTTTTAACAGGCATTGCTTCTCCCGTGAGGTTAGATTCATCGCAGGCACTCTCTCCTTTAATAATTTCTAAATCAGCAGGAATTTGTTCGCCTGTGGTCACCAGTACGATCATGCCTGGAGTGAGGGCTTCGACAGAAACTTGTATTTCAGTGCCATCGCGTAAGACACGTGCTGTTTTGGGAGTGCCGCGAAAAAGGGCATCGATCGCTTTTTTAGTTCGTCCCATCGCAAAATGTTCCATGGCACCCGAAGCAGAAAATAAAAAAAGCAAGAGCGCTCCCTCACGCCATGATCCAATCGAGGCTGCGCCAGCAGCAACAGCAAGCATCAAAAAATGAATATCAAGTTCTCTTTTTTTGAGACGCTCCCAAGTATTGATGGCAGCATCCCAGCCACCTGTAATATAAGCGATGATGTAACAGAGGAGCGACGTGAAAGAAGCGTGAAAATAAAAATCAGCAGTTAATCCTAATACTCCAAAAACCAGGCAGGATCCAGCGAGAGCAAAAAGCAAAGGCCACTCTTCGTGCTCATCGTGATTAGCGTGTGAATGACTATGATGACAGCATGGCTTAAAACCTAATAATATTTTTGAGGAAAGATGCTGCCAGCTATGTTGAAAGAAAGATGTTGCCACAGGGAAAGAGAAGAGATTCAAAAGGTACTCAAAAAAGTATCAAAGAACACCAAAAAAGATTTTTATTCAATCCAAAGTTGTTTCAACGGAACTGCCA
>CAYYAN010000186.1:0-3768 GCA_964469825.1 uncultured Chthoniobacter sp.
TCCTTTTAATAGCTTTAAATTTATTTTTAAAATTCTCCTATGCCTTCTTCCTCTGTTATTACTATCCCCGCTACCACGGCCAATCTTGGTCCTGGATTTGATTCTTTTGGAATTGCACTTAACATTTTTAACAAGATCACCATAAAAAAAAGCAATTCTCCACAAGATCTTCCTTTAATTGTTCAAGAAGCAGCTGATCTTTTTTTTAAAACAACCGACCAAAAACATTTTCCCTTTTCGATAGCAATCGATGGCGATGTTCCTCGTTCTCGTGGCCTTGGAAGCAGTGTCACTGTGAGACTTGGAACGCTGATGGGCTTGAATCAAATGACAAAAAATCCTCTTTCTACCTCCATGCTCTATGATCTTTGCACTCTTTTAGAAGGGCATCCTGACAATGCAGCTGCTGCTTTATTAGGTGGATTCACAATCGCAAGAAAAGAACATGTTCCTCTTCATTATGACATCTCATCCGAACTTTTTTTTATACTCCTTATTCCCGATTTTGAAATTTCAACAAATGCAGCACGACAACTTCTTCCTCCAAGCATTGCTACAGCAGAAGCAGCAGCTAATGCAGCAGATGCTGCGGTCATTGCTGCGGCTTTTGCAACAAACAATTATCAACTCTTGCATGGGTCCTTCCATGATCGCTTACATCAACCTTTTCGAACTCCTCTTATTCCGTTTTTACCAAAAGTCTTAGCTGTTGCAGAAAAAGCAGGTGCTCTTGGTGGATGGCTTAGCGGCTCAGGATCTACGATTGCAACTATTACTTTAGGAAAAAAAAATGCAGAAGCAATTGCTGCAGCCCTTCATCAAACAGCACCTTTACAAAGTAAAATCGTGATGACGACTGCTAATAATGAAGGAGCAAAAAGAGCTATTGATCAAAAATAGCTCTCGATATAGATTGAAGGGCTATTCAAAAATTCGCTGAAATAAATGAAGAACAAGGACTGACGCCGTACAGCGGCTGAGTCTATAGATCATACTCGATAACGCAAGCACCGACACGACGCTGTTCTTCTCTTTATCTGTAGAGTTTTCGATAGATCTTCTTTATGCGACGATTTTTTGAGGGTATAGAACAACTAGCTATTGATGTCATCATGGAACGCCGTGGTGGCAAACGTGCTGCTTTACTTCGTGCTATACTTTATGAAGCTTCTCGTATTTGGCGCAAAATTGTAGAAACACGTCTTTTTTTATATCGAAGTTATCTTCTTCGTCAACATCTCCTCGGATGTCCTGTTATTAGTATTGGCAATTTAACAATGGGGGGCACAGGAAAAACCCCTATTGTTGAAAAATTAGCACGCGAACTTACTGAACATGGTCGCCATGTTGCCGTCTTAAGCCGTGGTTACAAAAGCGTTCCAAAACCTCTTTTTAAGCGCCTCTTAGCTCGTCTCAAACAGCATCAAGATTTTTTTGCTCCTCGGGTTGTTTCAGATGGTGGAGCCTTGCTTCTCGATTCCAAAACAGCAGGCGATGAGCCTTTCATGCTGGCTAAAAATCTCAAAAAAGTCGCTGTTCTTGTCGATCGTGATCGTGTGAAAAGCGGCCTCTATGCAATCGAACACTTAGGTTCTGATTTATTACTCCTCGATGATGGCTTTCAATATCTAAAGCTACGTCATCGTTTTGACATCGTTCTCATTGATCGCGAAGCTCCTTTTGGTAATGAATTTCTAATTCCTCGAGGAACCTTGCGCGAACCTCCTGAGCACTTGCGAAGAGCCACTCACATCATTATCACTAAATGTAACGGGAGTGATCTTTCTCTATTGCATGAACGGATTAAAAAGTTCAATCGAACCGCAGAAGTCATTGAATGTGCACATCGTCCGGTAGAGCTCTGCAATATGATCACCGGAGAAAAACTTCCCTTAAGTCATTTGAAAGATCTTAAAATTGGTGTTCTCTCAGGCATCGCATCCCCTGAAAGCTTTGAACAAGGGCTTCGCAAACTTGGTGCTGATTTAGCCTTAACTCAAAGCTATACCGATCACCATCGCTATTCACGACAAGAGATTGAACGCTTTCTATCACGTTGTCGCCGTCGTGGCTTAACGATTGCCATCACAACAGAAAAAGATGCCGTCCGGATTCCACGCCTTTCTAACATAGAAATTCCCATTTATTATCTCAGAATTGAAATTGAAATTTTAAAAGGAAAAGAAATTTGGGATCGTATGGTGAAGCGCTTTGCAGGAGAAAAAGACGGTTATATGCTTCATACCGCCCGAGAAGCAGTCCTAGACTGACGCTGTATACACCTGGCTTCGCAAGCCGCAGCAGAATTACCGTAAAATATTCAGGTTAGAGCATTCTCAAAAAGTATTTCTTATCATGAGATTTTAGCTTTTTCTGCAATCATTGTATTAATTGTATCCTTGAGTTGATTGATCTCTATCGATAACCGTCTTGCAATGTCACGAACCATAAATTCATGGTGTTCTGTTAAACACAATAAAGAGTGAGCTGATGAAAACTGCTTTTTCCACTTTTGTAAAAAGGGCTCAAGACTTGTTAAAGATACTTCATTGTTAGCTACAGCAAGAAGTTGTTGATATATTTCAAGGGAAAAATTTCTACCAAAGTGCTCTTGCCCTTCATAAGAAGAGTTATTCCTATCGAAGGCAACAGAAAGTGGGGGAAAATGAGATAAGATTGGATCAATAAAATGATTACAATACTCTTCCAGCAAATCATACTGAATTTCCAATGTTAGTTCATGAGCTATTTTTCTCATTTGAGCTTTTGGATCTTTTAAAAGTTGATGATAATCGACTAAAACTCGCTGATAGCCTTTTGAATATTCTAGGCTACTGAGTAAGAAAGAAATCCAAACCCAAAACGATTTTTCAGGAGGTTGCTTTTTGTAGGCTGTCATAGAGGCCACAGCGCTTATAGGTTCTCTGAGAGCAATGACAAAAGAAACATCCAAATGTAACTCCTTAAAAACTCTTTTCCAAAATGGAAGCAAAAGAGTAGCCATGGGATATTTTATTCCAAGCAGTTGTGAATCAGAAATTTTTTGGGATAATAGATGAGAAGCTTCTGCTAAGTATCCTTGGTCAATTAAAAAATCAGTTTCTTCTTTAGTAACGGGTAGAATATTTCGAAAACGATATTCGCGAATGTGCAAACTGTTTAATAATTTGTTATTGATTGCCTGAAATTGAAGATCTTCCCAATCTCCTTTCGGATTGTGCTCTTGAAAAACTTCTGATGAAGGAGATGTCAATAAGACTCCCATAGTGGAAAGCCCTTTTGTTAAAACACTCGTTCCGTTTCGATAAGCTCCAACAACAAGAATAACTCGTTTTTGAAAAGTTGATTTTTCGCCTTCCTTAAATTTCATGCTATAATACCATTTTCATTAAATAACTGGACCATCTGACTTATTTAATGGAAATGGTATAAGTATATCTTCATGTTATTTCAAAATTAAAAACTCAATGAACAAATTATTTTTCTTCATCGCCTTCGTCGCCATCTCCTTGAACTCTCATCAGCTTCTTGCTCAGTCTAACGTTACCTCTGCACAAAAAGCCCTCACTCGCTTTGGTTATTATCAAGGTGCTATTGATGGCAGCATGGGAAGTGCAACAAGTGCAGCTATTCGCCGTTTCCAAGTTGCCAATCATCTTCATCCGACAGGAACATTAACGCCAGAAACAATAGAGGCCCTTGGCTTAAATCATCCAACTTTACCAAAAAAGAATTTTTCACAACTTCATTCCCCCACTCTCTCTCCCT
>CAYYAN010000187.1:0-3733 GCA_964469825.1 uncultured Chthoniobacter sp.
GGGGAGAGATACTAGCACAATGAAAGTTCTATGGACATGGGTTTTTTTATAACTTATTTTTTGAATACACGCCTTTCGCTAAGGCAAGTAATATCGGGTTTAACCTAAAAACGTGAATGAAAATAAAAATGAGTGAGCAACACCTTGCTTTTTCTGATTGTTTTCCGATAACCTCTGAAACCATGAAAAAACCAGAAGTTCTGATTATAGGTGCTGGTCCAACAGGATTGACTCTAGCCATTGAATGCTGTCGTCATGGCGTTCCTGTACGCATCGTTGATCATAATGCAGCTCATTCGAATCAGTCAAAAGCCCTGGCGATTTGGAGTGGAACGCTTGAGTGTTTTGGAGTGATGGGTATTGTCGATGAGTTTTTGAAAGTAGCTTTGCCTGTCCGACATTTTGTTTTTGCTGATCATGGAAAAATTCTAAATAAAATCCCTTCCAATCGAGGTGTTGATTCTATTTATCCCTCGCCGATTATCTTGCCGCAAAGCCAGACTGAAGAAATTTTAGAGAGATATCTTGGATCCTTGGGAGTAAAGGTAGAAAGAGAAGTAGAGTTAAAAAGTTTTTCTCAAGATGAAGAAAGCGTCCAGGTAAAATTACAGCATGCTGATGGATCGTGTGAAACTACTTCTGTAAAGTATCTCGCAGGATGTGATGGAGCCAGAAGTGCTGTACGGCATGGATTAGGATTGGAATTTTTAGGAGAAACTGAACAGCTCAATTTTGTTCTCATTGATGCAAAAGTTGAAGGAGGTTTAAAGGAAGATGAAGTTTTCATTAATTGGGACGAAGATTACACTGTGGCATTTTTCCCTGTGAAAGCGGGGGTTTTTAGAATGTTTACGCAGCGCAAAAACCTTAGTGATGAGAGCGTGCCAACACTCGAAGAGATGCAAGGCTACTTAGAAAAAACAGGAATTGGGCATCTCCGTCTTTATAATCCAGAGTGGCTTTCTCACTTTAATATCAATGAACGCATTGCAAGCCGCAATTATGTGGGTCGTGTTTTTCTTGTTGGTGATGCATGTCATATCCATAGCCCTGCAGGAGGGCAAGGAATGAATACAGGTATTCAGGATGCTTTTAATTTAGGATGGAAATTTAAGTATATGCTTCAAGAAGACAGTGATACAAAGATGATTGCTGAAACTTATTTTCAAGAACGATACCCTGTTGCCGAGGCCCTTGTTGAAGAAACAACAAAACTTTTGCATTTTGGAGTTACTAGTAAAAAATTAGTCCGCCTTGCCAAAGATATTATCATCGGAATTTTTATGCACGCACCACTGTTACAAGAAGTGTTGGCAGAAAAATTCTCTGAGATGAATATTCACTATTCCAACAGTAATTTGATTGAACACGATCCTTTGAGCGTTGATAAACGAAAATATCAAGCAGGGTGGCGCGTCTATAACTCACCTGTTATGAAGGAAGTCACAGGAGAAGAGGTTTCACTTTGGAAAGAATTTTTACCAACAGAACATACCTTACTTATTTTTTCTGGGCAGCATCTTTCAGATGAACGCCGGTTTCTCATTGAAGAGTTGTTGGGTCATCAGGCAATTTTAAAAAGAGCACCACGACCTCTTGCCGTCTGGTATGGCTTGATTCCTATCGGTTCCAGTGAGGCAACCCATTTTTTAGATCCTGAAGGAAAAGCACATCAACATTTTGGAATTACAAGTGCCAGTTGGATTCTCATTCGGCCCGATCTTTATGTAGCTGCACGGGGCTTTATTGATGAGCAGGATCGACTTTGGGATTATGTGGAGAAGCTGCAAAGAGTAAAGAGTGAAGAGTCATAAACTAAGTTTTTCTAGAATACACCTTCTCAGATGCGGTGCTGGGAAATGAAATTTTAATTTTGATCTTAAAAAACTCTTCACTCTTTACCGTTCACTCTTTACTGTTTTCCTTCTTCCCATGGTCTTTAAAATCCAACAACGTCATCTTCGAGAATCTGTCCTTTTCTTAGGATATGGAACTATTTTGTTCTTATTTTTTAAAGGAACTCCATGGATTGAAGGACATATTGGATTAGCAAAAGTTGGCCTTTTTATTTGGATCTTTATTACGATCATGCTGGCCTCTTTTTCAGTAGTACATCACGCAGATATTTTAGCAGAAAAACTAGGAGAACCTTATGGAACGCTTATTCTCACTTTAGCAGTAACGGGAATTGAGGTCATGATGATCTCAGCCGTAATGTTAACAGATACAAGTCCAACATTAGCACGCGACACCATGTTTTCTGTCGTTATGATTCTCTTGGGTGGTATTTTGGGTTTCTGTTTGCTCATTGGCGGTTTTCGCTTTCACGAACAGCAATTCAACCTCAAAGGTGGGAAAGCTTTTTTGAGCTTGATTATTCCTCTAACCGTCTTGTCTCTTGTAATGCCAAACTTTACAACAGGAGGATATGGATTTTTTTCTAACTTGCATGCCATGTCGATTGTTATTCTCTCAACGTTAATCTATGGCATTTTTTTAGCGGTACAAACACGATGGCACACCGAGTTTTTTCTAGAATCTTCAATTCTCTATCCCAACAAAAAGAAAGAACAACACACGTTAACCTCTCGTGCCATGCGGAAGGAAGGCAGACTCATTTTCTTTCATACGATGATGTTGTTGCTCTACATTCCTGTGGTTATTTTTCTTTCCAAAAAATTAGCGCTGCTATTTTCTTTGAAGCACACAACAGGAACCCCCTTCTTAACTGAATCGATTAAGACAGCATTAGATGGATTTATTGTAGCAATTTTGATCCTAGCACCAGAGGGATTAGCAGCGATTCAAGCAGCTCGCAAAAATCAAATGCAACGCTCTGTTAATATTTTGCTTGGTTCCGTCTTGGCAACTATTGGCTTAACCGTTCCTGCAGCTCTTGGAATTAGCCTTTTTATCGGACACCCCATTCATTTAGGACTTGATGCGGCAGACATCACTCTTTTAATCATGACCCTTGCCAATTGCATGATTACTTTTAGTCAGGGAGAAACAAACGCCTTTCAAGGATTTGTGCACCTTCTCTTATTTTCCATCTACATCGTTTTCATGTTTGATTGAAATAGAGCATTTAAGCGTTAGCCCGGATGTTTCATTCCTCTCACTTGATTTCCTTACACGCATTGGGGCTAGGCTCAATGCTCTTTACTTCTTCCATATAGGTCGATCAATCCAATACGGTGAGGAGACTCCTTCTTGATATGCCTTGAGAGAAGGTTCAGAGGAATTGATACGGAGGTTACTGAAAGTTCCATCGGCATTTTCCCAACGTTCATGCCAGACGATAGCAGCTTTAAGGCGTGGATATTTTTTCTCGGTCATGACTTGAAAAGCCTCTCTAAACCATGAGCCTTTTAAGTCACGTTCCCGTGGCTCCGCAACACCCCACTCTGCCAGCATAATTGGCTTGTTAGGATCCAGCAAACAAAGCTCTTTGTAAGGCCATTCAAGAAGTGGTTCAAAAAGATCCCAATCTTCTTTTGCGAATTGTTTTCCATAAAGACTCATAGCGAGCCAATCAACATAGTTAGGACCTGGATAGTAAGCAGTAGCTAGATTCCATTTTCCATTAGGATAGGAATAATTATTAACATGAAACACCCAAAGAATATTCGTGGCTCCACGTGCTCGAACACGATCAACGACGTAGCGATAAGCTTGTTTATATTTTTCAGGGCCAGCATAGAGTGGAGGTGTAATTTTTTTATCGGATATC
>CAYYAN010000188.1:0-3684 GCA_964469825.1 uncultured Chthoniobacter sp.
AATGGCTTTGGTAATATTTTCCTTTTCTCCTGAGATGACAATTTGTCCTGGCGAATTGAAGTTAGCGACATCAACATCAGCTGCCGCAGCAAGGGAGCGCACTTGTTCTTCATCAGCCCCAATAATCGCAGCCATGCTTCCCTGTGTTTTTTCGCAAGCCTGTTGCATGAATTGAGCTCGTTGCATGACAAGCTTCAGGCCTGAAATAAAATCAAAAGTTTCTGCTGCAGTGTGTGCCGTAAATTCACCAAGCGACAATCCTGCTGTTGCATGAAACGCAAAATGAGGAAGCTTTTCTTTTAAAACGCTAAGAAGGGCAAGGCCGTGAACATAGAGCGCAGGCTGGCAGATGGCCGTTTGAGTCAGTGCTTCTGTAGGCCCCTCAAACATTGTCTTAGAAAGTTCTATACCGGATGTTGCATCCGCTTGCTGAAAAAGAGCAGCAGCAGTAGGGAAGTTAGCGGCAAGGTCTTTGCCCATGCCAACGGCTTGGGCTCCTTGACCGGAGAAGAGAAGTGCAGTGCGATGAGACATGCAGGGGAGAGTAAAGCGTAAAGAGTAAAGGGTAAAGAGCGTATTTTGAAATCGAGAAAAAATGAGGATTTAGAAAATCATATTTTATAATCAATTTATTCTTCACGGGGCTTGCTCATTTCCAATAGTTCTTTAGAGATTTTTTTTTCCGTCTTAGCACCGAGTTCTTGAAGGCGAGAGGCTGTTGCAATCATATTGCCACGTTGAGAGGAGAGTCGAGCAATGGCGTCGTCTTGTGTGCTAATGGCTTTAGCGAGTTGTGTGCGCGCATTAAGGAGATCATTTACAAAATCAACAAAACGATCGTGCAAGATGCCACCGAGGCGGGCTATTTCTAAAACATTTTTGGTTTGTTTTTCTACTTTCCAAAAATTGTGGATGGTACGGAGTGCGGCGAGAAGTGTGCTTGGTGTGACGAGGATGATACGATGTGCAAAGGCAAATTCAAAAAGTTGAGGATCTGCTGTTAGTGCTGCTCCGAAGGCTGGTTCAATCGGAAGAAACATCATGGTCATCTCAGGTGTTTTTCCAGGGAAAAGATCAGGATAACCTTTTTCAGCGAGTGACTTGATATGAGTCCGAACGGCAGCTGCATGAGAAGTGAGTGCTTGTTGGCGTTCTGATTCTTCAAGAGCATTGCAAGCGCGTTCGTAGTCGACCAGAGAAACTTTAGAATCGACCACGATGATTCGATTTTCGGGCAGGTGAATAACCGCATCAGGGCGTAGGCGATCACTCGTCGAAACTTGTAACTCGAATTCACGTCCACGTTCCAAACCTGAAAGCTCAAGAGTGCGTTCTAAAATCAATTCACCCCAAGCGCCGCGTCGCTGTGACTTTCCTTGGAGAGCTGAGGCTAAATTTTGAGCGTCCGCAGAGAGTTGATTGTTGAGCTGAGAGAGTTGAGTGAGTTGTTGATGAAGACGGCCACTACTCTCGATTTGCACGGTATGAATTTCTTCGACGCGCTTGCGAAAAATTTCGAGATTTTCTTTAAGGGGAGAAAGAACATGCCCAAGTTCTTGCTGGCTTTTATTGCTAAGTTGTTCTGTTTTTTGTTCCAGAATTTCAGTCGCCACATTTCGAAATTGAGCCGTGAGCATTTCTTGAAGTTGTTCTCGATCTGCTGCTCGTGCGGCACTAAGCTCTTGTTGCACGCGTTGTGAGCGAAGCCACCAGCCAAGAAGTACGCCAAAAAGTAGGGTGAGCAGAGAAAATAAAATAGCCATCATGAAAGCACTTTTACAAAGTCAGGATAAAGCTGCGCGAGCTTCTGATCAAAGGTGAGGAATGAAGTACAATGATGTTTTTAACATTGAGCTTTAACAATATTTTTTGGAATGATTGTTTGATATTTTGAAGAGATCGTAGATTGAGCAATCATAAAATGTACTCTACAAAAGATCTTTTGCTTGCAAAGAGGAAACTTTGTTTTTTCTAGTTTCTTTGTTCTTCTTCAATTTTCTTGCGAAATCGGTCAACGAATTCGAGAGCAAATTCTTTTAAACTGAGTTGAGGATTTTTCAATAACGGCATGAGATCAATAGCATAGGAAACAAGTGTTGCTTGATCTACTAGGTGAGGGTCAGCATATGTAGCATTAGCGTGGCGACGACCTTCGGTTGCTAAATCATAGCGCTTGCCGCCACTAATTTGAGAATGAAAAATGGCCAGGAGTTTTTTAGAAAGTTCAGGGTGAGTGCTGACATCAAGTGCAATCTTGTCTTCATCAACGACCCAATCAAGGCTACGCCAGACTTCACCTCCTAGTAGGCGCTTGGGATGTTGATCAGCAGGTAAACGACGCAATGCTTCAATAACAGCATGTGTAACAGCACGATGTGTTGGATGTTTGTCGAGGGGATGATGAGTATAAATAATTTTTGGATGCAATTGCAGTAAGAATTGATAGAGAGAATCGATGAGAAGACTGCTGGTAGGAATTTGAACTTCTGCAGAAGCATAATCGAGCTGAGCCACAAAAAGATATTTTCCCAAACGAGCTGCTTGTCGCTGTTCCTCCTGACGTAGATTTTTCATTTTTTCATTGTCGTAAGTGGCATAGGCTCCAATGCGAGGACTTCCACTTCCGTTAGTGCAAACAATGCCACCAAAATGCTGTGTTGGATGTTCATAACATGCCAAGATGCCATGAAGCCCCATGATTTCAAGGTCATCTTGATGAGCTCCAATGCCTAAATGGGTGAGCTGTGGAGCTGCTTGAGTAAAGGAAATATTGGTAGGGACAAAGAGATTCATCATTAAAATCTTTTCAAAGTAGAATAATCCAAGGCAGACTTAAAGCTATGTACACTACAGATCTTCGTTTTAATGGAAGTTACAGGAATACTTCTACTTCTAATGAGACTGCTCTATCTGATCAAAAAGGAAAAGGAAAACCTATTTCCCTAGCAATAGGGGAGGAATCTTCTCCATTAATATTGTCAAAAAATGAAGATAGCTATACCAGTGAGAAAGACTTAAGTAATGTGTCAACGAAGAGTTCTGTTAGTGCTGAGGCAGAGAAATGCAAAGGGAGTGTTTTTTTTAATAAAGATATTCAACAAGTAGAATCTTCTTCTCGTGCTTCTGATATTTTTAAAGCTAGTTACACAAGTAGCAACCGTGGTGCTGTAGCACTCGGGATTACTGGAGGTATTATTGGTTTAATTCATGGACCTTCAGGTGCGATGTTGGGAACAAGTATTGGTTCAAGTATTGGAACTCATTCGGGAGCTTTGATAGGTGCTTTACAAGAATATTCAAAGCCATTACCAGTTGAGGAAGTAACTCATACTAATCCCGAAGAAGATTTTCACCCTGATGCTGAAACAAATCCTTTTTTAGGCCATGTTATTGAAGTTGTTGATCATGCTGGGCATCATGCTGCTATGGGATCAATCGGAGTGGGAATTGCTGCCTTATTGACTTCGTTAGCCACTGGAAATCCACTTCCTGTAGCAGTTAATGTAGCTGGTATTTATTCAGGAGCTGCTTGGATGTTTGGTTTAACAACAGGAAGTACAAGTTGGATTCGACAGAAGATGCAATATTCAGCAGACGTATTACAGCGCGAACAAAAATTTTCACCTGGAGATATTGAGTTAACCCCAATGCGTGTAAGGAAATCAAGTGAGAAAAAAATAGAAC
>CAYYAN010000189.1:0-3674 GCA_964469825.1 uncultured Chthoniobacter sp.
AACGATTATGGCTGATAGAGATGCTGCTGGAGCATTAACAGAAAAAAAACTTCCTCTTAAAATTGGTATTGCAGCAGATCATGGTGGTTTTGAATTAAAAACCGAATTGATAAAACGTCTTCGCTTTGCTGGCTATGAGGTGGCTGATTTTGGAGCAAATGAACTTTGCTCTAGCGATGACTATCCTGATTTTGGAATTCCTTTGGGTAACGCAGTCGCTAATGGGACATTAGACCGAGGTATTGCTATTTGCGGTAGCGGCGTTGGGATTAATGTTTGCATGAATAAAATTCGAGGCATTCGTGCAGCACTCATTGCTGATCACTTTTCAGCACGCCAAGGTGTCGAAGATGACCATATCAATGTGATGTGCCTTGGAGGACGCACGAGTGGTCATGAAGTGGCTTGGGATTTAGTTCAAACATTTCTCACTAGTTCCTACAGTCAGGAAAAACGTCATTTAAGACGTATCGCAAAAGTAGCAGCGTTAGAACATCCCTCTGTCATTGCTTAAACCATCCAACCACCAAATTATATGAAAAATATAGCTATTATTTTTTCTCTCATGGTGTTTAGTTCTACCATGCTTTGCGCCAATCATGACTCGTTAATTCCAGATAATCAGAAACTCCAAAAAGGGGTCGGTTCCGTATTTTCCGCATTTTAGTGCCATGGCATTTATTTTTCAATTGTCTTGAGAATTTGATTTGTCCTAGCTTTGCAACGTTTATCTCTTGATAAGAAGCAAGAAGCCTTTTTTCTTTGTGATAATGTTAGTGCTACTTACTTAATGTGGAGCACTTGCAAGCAGGCCATGGGGTCAGGGTTCGATTTTCTCATTTTAGGGTCAGTCATCGATTTTTTTGTAACTTGCGAATATGCTTTTTCATCAATTGGTCAATTTCTTTAGAAAGCTGATTTTTAATATCTTCACAACAATTTCTTTGATAAAAAAAGTGATTTTTTTCATCTTTATGATAACGTTATTACCAATCACCCAGAAATTAGTTTCTCTGAGATAAGTTGCTCTTCATTATTTTTCTGATATGAGATGAGTTTGGAAAACGATATTTTTAGTTTTCAAAAAATTGATACCTGTCCCCAAACATGAGAAAATCGAACCCTACCCCCACTGACCTTCACTGCTTATTTTTCCTTTATTTTTGTGTAATGATGTTCCTTTCCGGATATCAATTAATGGCTCAGCCCAATGCTGTTGATTCAAATAATACAAAAACTATTTCTATTCCTGTAACCTGCGGAGGTTTTCATCGATGGGATGTTAAAAAAGTTCATTTGCACAAGGGAGATGTTTTAATCGCTAACATTATTTCAGAAAATAATTCCGGGCCTATTTCTTCTTTTCAGGATAGGAATAATAATTCACTACTTACTTCTGAGATATGCTATGGAGACAGCTCCATTGGTGGCTATTTCAATTATTTAATAGATTTGGCTCCATGTTGCGTCATATTGAGTTCTCATACTATTGGAGACCTTGAAACATTTTCTTACATGGCAACCAATATTCCAGGGACAGCTTATATTTACTTCCATTGGTCAGAAAGACAAAATGGAATGAGTGTTGTTCATATATGGCTCGATACGTGTATAGAAGTTATTGTGGATTGAGGTGTAACTACCTATGTCTATGAGGTCATCTATGAGACTATGACTGCGGGGTCAGACTATGGGGCCAGGGTTCGATTTTCTCATTTTAGGGACAGTCATCGATTTTTTTGTAACTTGCGAATATGATTTTTCACCAATTGGTCAATTTCTTTAGAAAGCTGATTTTTACTATCTTAGCAACAATTTCTTTGATAACAATGAATCACTCTTTTCATCTTTATGATGGTGTTATTACTAATCACCCAGAAATCAGTTTCTCTCGGATGAGTTGCTCTTCATTGTTTTTCTGATATGAGACGAGTTTAAAAAACGATATTTTAGTTTGTAAAAAAATTGATACCTGTTCCCCAAATGAGAAAATCAAACTAAAAATTTATTAAAATTTGCAGTTGTTCTTTTTTCTTAAGCCATTATCCTTTTTATCCCATAAAGTAGATCTACCCCCAATGCTAGTTCAATGCTAGTTACTTAAGAGCGACTTGATCGAGAAATGAGGGCAGTACCAGCGAATTTGCAGACGCAGCCGCAAATTCCGGAACTGACCGGTATTTCTCCAAAATTAAGTTTGTGTCAAGTAAACGACATTGGGGCTAACAAAGTTGGGATTTCCATTATCACAACTTCAATTATTGGTTTTACAAAAATTTTTTCCTGATCACGAAAAAATTGCTCTCCCCTTTAACAGAATGAAATTTTTAAAGATAACGATTTTTTTAGGTTTACTATCCCTAGGTTTACTATCCCATTCTTTGCTTGCTTGGCCAATGATGGAAGAAAAAAAACCATCAAATAGAAAATCTTTACAACAAGAAAAAAGAGAAGAAACAATCGAATCTTTTGAAGAGGAGGATAAATTAAACCACCAAGTCGCTCTTGAGGTAAACGAGCACGTCAATCACGAAAGCAGCTTAACCCGAATATTTCATCCCTCTCTACTGCGAAAGCCGGGAAGTCCGATGGATGCTGCGTTAGACTTGAATTTTGATCAGGACAGTATGTACTCATACAGCCCTGATCAAAATCCTTCGTCTGCCTTACCCCATCAGCCTTCGCGACTTTCTCGTCACGAAAGTGATGAAATATTCGGGTTAAACAATGGTCAAGAGCTCTCTGCAGCTTTCATTGAAAAAATGTGGAATCAAATAGAACTAGCTTCCACAATGGCTTTTTTAAGAATATTTGATATTACAGGCAACTGTCCTGCTGATGGATATAATGCTTGGTACGCCATAAATCAAGGTGCTGAAAATTCTTATAAGCCATTTCATCTTAATAATCCAAAAGAACCCCTCCGATTCTCAGTACCTCAAGCAGAAAATCCTATCATAAAATTAGGCAATGAACCGAAAATCATTATACCTGGCAAGGGATATTTAACGAAAGAAGGTAAAAGTATTGATGTTCCAGAAAAGATTCCGACTCCAGAAGAAAATAGATCAACAAGAAACATCATCTATAAAACTTTTCAAGCTTTCTTTTCTGATTCTCAGAATGAGAGTTTAAGAGAATCGATTGAAGATATTATTAACCCAGAAAAAATAGAAACAGAAATAAATCCCTGTAATATTTTTTCTATTTTTGCAGCAGTAGATGAAAATGACGAAAAAGCATTCGTAAATACGATGGATAAATTAAAAGAGGTCTCTTCTTTTTATACAGAATTAGAGCCTTTTTTTATACAACTTAAATGTTTACCTTCTTTGGAATTTTTCAGCCATTACCAACTTCTCAAAGAAACAAAAGCATCTCTTGCTTCAAAAATAGTTAGCAATAGCGCTAAAGGAAGTCTTGCTACTGCTACTCCATTTCTTACGGGAGCTACTATTGGACTTCTTATGAGTGCACTATGGAAAGTCACTGAACCATGTTCTGAAAGAATATTTGATAACTTCTCTTATAATGATAATGATCCATTTTACCATGAGCGTATGATATTTTATACTTATAATGACATTCACTCTCCTAATAACTCATTGAAAAGCAACCTCTTCGACTACAATATCTACGTCAACCATTCTCACTCTATTAATCATACTACAACT
>CAYYAN010000190.1:0-3598 GCA_964469825.1 uncultured Chthoniobacter sp.
CCCATCAGCCTTCGCGGCTTTCTCGTCGCGAGAGTGATGAAATATCCGGGTTAAATCACTTTGTTTTCCAAGCCATGCAATTTTTCCATCTTGTACTGCAATGGCTGCATTATAGATAGCGCCATAGGAAACGGTAGAAGCAGCCATGGTGGCTGCGTGGAGGTTTATGAAAAGTTTATCCCACATATTTTTATTGTTTATATCCATTCCTGTCCAAGATGATAGCTTTATTTGAAATAAGAATAGTTTTTATTGATGCGAACAGAGTTGAAAAATTGATAAAAGTTCCATGACAAAATGCGCAGCTAACTTTGCCGTTTGTTCGTCTCGATCATAAGTCGGATTCAATTCTGCAATATCAAAACCAATGACTTTGCCGCTTTTTAAAGCTTGTCGAAAAAAAGGAAGTAACTGCTGTGGTGCAATACCAAAGACTTGAGGAGCACTAACACCAGGAGCATGCGCAGCAAAAAAAACATCGAGACAGAGGGTAAGATGGATTTGTTGAGCTGCAGCGAGCCATGTGTCAAGAGACTTATGAGCTTGCTCAGGACAATGGATCATTGTTTCTGCTAAGCAGTAAGTGGTATTTATTTTTTTAGCAGTCTCAAAAAGTTGTTTGGTGTTGCCAAATGGTTGAAGTCCAAAACAAGCGTAGCGCCACGGAATTTTTTCTTGTTCACAAGCATTGTAAATTTGAGAGAAAGAGGTGCCAGAAGAACCTTTGTTTTCAGGCAAGAGAGGACGGAGGTCGAAGTGAGCATCGAAGTTAAGTGTATCAATTGGTTCTTGCTTCATGAGGCCTTGAAAATTTCCCCAAGCAACTTCGTGGCCTCCTCCTAAGACGATGACAAAAGCGCCACGTTCTCGTAATGCTGCAACAGCTTTTCCTAAGTAAAGCTGTGCTTTTTCTAAATCATCATCATTGCAAAAAATTGTTCCTGCATCCCAGAGTGAGGTTGGTTCATTAAAAGAGAGTGGAAGATTCGCTAATGCTTTTCGAAGATTTTCAGGTCCTTGTTTGGCGCCTGGTCGTCCAAAGTTGCGCTTAACCCCTTCATCGCAAGCAAATCCGAGAAGGACAAAACTTTTTCCAGGCAAGGAGGCAGGGAGCTTCCGCAGATCGAGGAATTGGATGTGCTGAAAGAAACGTGCCTTGGGTTCGTCATCACGCCCGACCCAAAGAGAAGGGGTTGGTAGTTGGTAATGAGAATTTGTCATGGGTATATACCATTTGCGTTTGATCTTGAGGTTTTATTATTCAACTAAGAAATGAGTTCAATTGACTCACTTTTAAAAAATGGAATAGATTCCATTTCTAAAACAATGGTTGCTACCTTTCCTTGCAGAGCCGCTTGCTGCAAGGCTTCAATTTCAGGTGATAAGACATGATCGCTGCTATCCAACTGAATAAGCGAGCGAAGATGAGGTAAGATTTTTTCAAGGGCAGGACTCGTTTTGTAAGGATGATGGAAGGAGAGGCCGCGAGTTGCAGCTAGAAGCTCAATCCCAATGACGTAGCCAGCATTTTCTAACATATCGTGGAGACGACGTGCGCCATAGGTGGCCATACTGACGTGATCTTCTTGATTAGCTGAAGTTGGGATGGAGTCGACACTACTTGGATGAGCGAGTGATTTATTTTCGCTTACCATTGCTGCTGCAGTGACATGCGCTATCATGAGGCCGGAATGAAGTCCGCTTTTTTCAACAAGGAAAGCGGGAAGTCCGCTAAAATGAATATCCATGAGAAGAGCAACTCGACGTTCAGCCATGGAGGCCATTTCAGCAATAACAAGTGCAATATTATCAGCTGCAAAAGCGACTGGCTCTGCGTGAAAATTGCCACCGCTGATGACTTCTCCTGTTTCCACAACAACAAAAGGATTGTCTGTTACGCCGCTGGCTTCAAGGCATAAGATTTCTGCAGCGTGTTGTAGTTGATCAAGACATGCTCCCATGACGACGGGTTGGCAACGCAAGCAATAAGGGTCTTGTACTTTGGAAGCAGCGGTGCGAGTGGCATGGAGTGGACTTTTTTCTAAAAGTTCACGATACCAACCTGCAACCAACTGCTGACCTTTTTGGCGACGGAGGCGTTGAATTTCTGGATGAAAAGGAGAATGAGAACCTTTAACGGCTTCCAAGCTGAGCATACCGGAAACAAGTGTAGCACCAAAAAGGCGTTCTGCTTTGAATAACGCAGCAAGGGCAAGGCCCGTTGAGACTTGTGTTCCATTAATAAGCGATAGACCTTCTTTGGGGCCCAGTTCGTATGACTTCCAGTCAAGTTGTTTTAAAACTTCTTTAGCAGAAAGAATTTTTCCTTCATGCCAAGCATCACCTTCTCCGATGAGAACGCCAGCTAAGTCAGCAAGAGGGGCTAAGTCGCCAGAAGCCCCCACAGAACCTTTAGAGTGCATGCAGGGGAAATAGCCAGCGTTGTAAAGTGCGAGTAATTTTTCAACCAAGATCCAGCGAACGCCAGAATATCCCATAGAGAGACCTACAATTTTAATAGCGAGAATGAGTCGAGAAATATTTTCATCAATATATTTTCCAACACCAGCTTTGTGAGAACGAATGATGTTGAGTTGTAACTCGGCTAGTTTGTTAGGCTCGATGAGTGTTGTAGCAAGAGCTCCAAAGCCTGTATTAATGCCGTAAGCAACACGGCCTTCTTCCATCGCTTGAGTGACGACCTTGGCCGATTTTTCGATGGCAGTTTTAAGCGAAGAAGAAATTTCTAATTTCGGATGCCCATTGTAAATGGCACGCAGTTCTGCGAGAGAGAGACCGGCTGAGGTGAGAGATATTTTTTTTTGCATAGGAATCGAAATTAAAAAAAGCAGTTTATTAACAGTTGTGTAGAAGATGAGAGGTGGAAGACAGGAGTCTTCTCTCTCCTACCTCCTATTTACCAATTATCATTGGAAGGTTAAGGCCGTTTTCTTTTGCGCACTTGATTGCTTCAGGATAGCCTGCATCAGCATGGCGCATGACACCTGTTCCTGGGTCATTCCAAAGAACACGAGACAATCTTTTTTCGGCTGCTTCTGTTCCATCGGCGACGATGACGATCCCTGAATGTTGAGAATAGCCCATGCCGACGCCACCGCCATGGTGAAGGCTGACCCAAGTTGCCCCACCAGCGCAGTTAAGGAGAGCATTGAGTAAAGGCCAGTCAGAGACTGCATCAGAACCATCACGCATCGATTCTGTTTCACGATTTGGGCTAGCCACAGAGCCAGAGTCCAAATGATCACGACCAATAACGATTGGAGCTTTTAATTCTCCATTAGCAACCATTTTATTAAAAGCAACACCGAGGCGTGCCCGATCTTTCAAACCAACCCAGCAAATACGTGCTGGTAAGCCTTGGAATTGAATGCGCTCTCGGGCCATGTCCAACCAACGGTGCAAGGCAGGATCATCAGGAATGAGCTCTTTGACTTTGGCGTCTGTTTTATAGATATCATCTGGATCACCGGAGAGAGCTACCCAACGAAAAGGTCCGACGCCTTCACAGAAGAGGGGACGAATATAAGCTGGTACAAATCCAGGAAAATCAAATGCATTCTTCACTCCTTCATGGAAG
>CAYYAN010000191.1:0-3582 GCA_964469825.1 uncultured Chthoniobacter sp.
ATGCGGACTGAAAATCAAATCGCAACCGATCATTGATTGGGCTCATCGCCTTGGCCTAGGACGCCGTACAGGCATTCCCCTCAAAGCAGAAGCCAAAGGAAATATTCCTGATGACACTTATATGATGCGAGTACAACATCGAAAAATTCTTCCTGGAGATATTGCTAACATGAGCATTGGTCAAGGAGATATCCTTATTACCCCACTCCAAGCAGCACAAGAAATGGCGATCATTGCTGCCGGAGGCATGTTTCATCAAACACGCCTCGTAAAACAAATTCAAACTCCCAACAACAAAGTGGTTGCCGCTTATCCTGATCGTATTCGTGCGGATCTTAATATGGATCCTAATGTTTTAACAACCTTGCGCGAAGCCATGGTAGATGTCACAGAAGATGCTCAAGGAACTGCTCATCGAGCTCAGGCACCAGGCATTCATGTCGCTGGAAAAACAGGAACAGCACAATGGGGACCTAAAAACAAACAGCGCACTGCCGCATGGTTCATTGGTTTTGCACCAGCTGACCATCCGCAATATGCCTTCGCAGCCGTCTACGAAGGAGAGCCTGGTGACAACAACGTTCATGGCGGAAGCCAAGCTGCGCCACTCATCGGAAAAGTTTTACAACAACTTTTTGCAAAACAAAAAAAGAGTCCAACCATTCTGAAAGCTATTCTTGTCACTCCACCTGGAAACAATACTAACAACGCACCCACAGCTTCCTCACCTGCCTCACCTGCCTCAACCAATGATGAAGATTTATCGGATTAATCGTTGCGCCAGAAGTGTCAGCAGACTGATAGCTAAAAAATAAATCGGCATAGGAAATAAAGTTCCATTGTGCAGACTTCCCATGCCGAGCGTGAATAACGAAATACCAATGTAATAGAAAAAGCCAAAAAGACTCGAAGCTGTTCCTACACACCATTTATAATCGACTAATGCAATCGCAAGCGCATTAGTAGTAGCCATGCAAACACCAAATACCGTTATCATTTGGGAAGCAACAGTTACACCGATCAACAACTCTCGAGGCAGAGGCATGAATAGCTGTAACAGAATGATACTGTTGAAAAATAATGTTCCACCAAAAATAATATTGAGCCCATAACCCATGATTTGTTGAGACGTATGCGTATCATGTAATTTTCGAGAAAGCATGCCTCCAAAAAAAGTACCAGCAGCAAGAAATGTAAAAGTTAGTCCATAATGGCTTGGTGAGAGCTTCAGCAGCTTGATAAGATAAAAAGAGCCTTCTGCGTAATAACTAAAAGCAATTCCATTTGTCGCCGCTACAATCAGTCCAACCATCAAGACTTTTTTATCTCTAAGTAGCTTCCAAGCTACCTCAACAAAAGGAACAGGCTTACGATGTTCTTTATGATGTGTTTCATTGAGTATTACAGCAACGGCAATGATCAAAACAAAACCAAAAAGAATGAGGAATAAAAAGATCGCAGACCATCCAAAATGCCCAGCAATAAAGGCTCCAAGAATAGGACCAATGATTGGAAAAATAGATAAAGAAGTACCAATAAGAGCATACATTTTCCCTAAAGCTGGGCCATGAAAAGAATCACGAATCACAGCTTGGCCTAAAACACTTCCAATACTTGCTCCAAAAGATTGGAAGAGACGACTCCACATCAAGGCTGTAATCGATTGAGAATAATAACAGCCAAGACATCCTAAAACGAAAACTAAAAGACCCACCAAAATACAAGGCTTCCGACCAAAATGATCTGATACTTTTCCAAAAAAAAGAGTTCCCAAAGCAAATCCCAAAAAATAAATGGTAAGCGTATACTCCATCATCCCTGGAGTTGTGTGCAAAGCACGTGCAATCGCCGGCAATGAAGGCGTATAAACGGTTTCGGAGAGCAGTGAAGCGCCAGCTAAAGCAACAATCAGCCAAGGAGGAGGCAATGAAAGAGCGCCCTTAACCTTCATGCGGATTAAAGTCTGCCGCGTGATAAGAACTCCTAACTAAAGGTCCACTCGCAACAAAAGTAAATCCTTTGCGTCGCGCAATTTCGCCGTAAAGATCGAAAGTTTCAGGTTTGATGTATTCGACGACCGGAAGGTGCTGCGGTGTTGGACGTAAGTATTGACCAAGCGTAAGCACGCTGACATTTGCTTCCCGCAAGTCATCCATTGCCTGAAAAATTTCTTCCTCAGTCTCTCCAAGTCCTAGCATTAAACCACTCTTTGTTGACATTTTCCAGTTAGCAAGGTCAGCTAGTTCACCTGCTCTCTTGAGAAAATCGAGCGATAGTTGATATTTAGCCCGAGAACGAACAAGAGGAGTAAGGCGTGCAACGGTTTCTAAGTTGTGGTTAAAAATATGTGGTCGTGCATCGATGACCGTCTGCAGTGAATGTTCTTTGCCATTAAAGTCAGGCGTTAAAATCTCAATCGTGATGCTCGGATCCATCTCACGAATGGCCTCGATTGTTTTTGCAAAATGAAGAGCTCCACCATCCTTCACATCGTCACGCGCTTCTGCCGTAATAACCACATGTTTGAGCTTCATGCGACGGATAGCCTCGGCCACACGCTGCGGTTCATCTTCTTCAAGTGGAAAAGGCTTTGCGGTATCCACAGCACAAAACCCGCAGGCTCGTGTGCAACGATCCCCAGCAATCATGAAGGTTGCCGTCCCCCCGCTCCAACATTCCCAACGATTGGGACATTGCGCACTTTCACAAACTGTGTGTAGTCGGAGATCAGCTACAAGAGCTTTTGTTGAAAAGAAAACAGGGTTCGAAGGAAGTCGAACTTTAATCCAGTCAGGTTTTTTTTCCTGATGAAGTGAGGGATCAATTTTAGCAAGCATTTTTATAGATTACAGACTAGAGGCTACAGGTTACAGGAAAAAATTAGGTGTAATTTCTGCGGTTGATTAATGCCCGCTGCAATGTAATTGGATCAGCATGTTCTATTCCTCCACCTGCTGGAAGACCTTGGGCAATACGTGTCAGCTTAATACCTTTGAGAGTTATCAGTTCAGCAAGATAGTGAGCTGTAGCCTCTCCTTCTACATCGACACTTAGTGCTAAAATAATTTCTGAAGGATGCTCTGAGTCAATCCGATCTAACAATTCCTGAATACGAAGTTGCTCCGGTCCTATTCCATCTAAAGGCGAGAGCTTACCACCTATTGCATGATAACGTCCTCGGAAGGCCCCTGTTCGTTCCAATGGCAAAATATCGGTTGCCATTTCAACAAGACAAAGTTCTTTTCCAGCACGATCTGGATCAGCACAAAGAGGACAGAGTTCTTGTTCTGTAAAAAATCCGCAAAGGCAACATGTTTTTAATTGCCGTGTGGCGTGAAGAATGAGTGTTGCCAATTCCTCAGGATGAGCGCGTGGCGACTGGAACATCCAAAGAGCAATACGCTCTGCACTCCTAGGTCCAATACCAGGAAGCCGGCGGAGCTGCTGGATCAATTGACGAAATGATGTAGGGTAATCAAGCATGAAAAAGAAGCGGAAGGCTAAGGACTGAAGGCTTTATAAAAAAATGATATACCATGAGCGTGCGAGTTTTAGGTTTTTTACGCTGAAATGTTTTTCTCT
>CAYYAN010000192.1:0-383 GCA_964469825.1 uncultured Chthoniobacter sp.
CTGAGGAGGAACCTTCCTGGCGAGCCTCTGATTGCCATGTTTCCCACTGTTTTCGAAAAGGTTCGTGATCATGGGTTGCATAGGTTGCTACTGAATTTCTCGGATATTCTTGAGGAGGGATCATTTGACCTTTGTTGTCTCGAATCCAAAGAGGAATTTTAAATCCTGGAATTTTCAGTTTTTTTAAACTTTCAAGAACGTAAGGAGGTGTTTCTCCTAAATCTTCAGCAATGAGATGGTTTGCGCCTATTTCTTCTAAAAAAATCACAAAATATATATGAAAATAGTATATTTGGCGGATGAACCAATCAGATTTAAATAACGAATCAATCAAGCTTTTAGCTAAAATATATACTTGGAGGAAAAAGTTGTTAATTGTGACA
>CAYYAN010000192.1:393-3575 GCA_964469825.1 uncultured Chthoniobacter sp.
AGTAGCATTTCGCCGCGTCGCTGATTATGAATGCGATGTTCCAGTGTTTCATCATCATAATCTACAAATTGAGGGACTCGGCCTCCTGTTATTTTTTTTACTGCTTCGAGAGAGAGATTTAAAAACTGAGCATCGCTTTCTGGTTTCCAAGGAAAGGAATAGATGCGAAATAGGCCTAATGCATGATCAATCCGAAGCAGATGAAAAATAGAGTGGAGATAGCGCAGGCGATGGCGCCACCATAAGAAATTATCATGCGACATTTTTTCCCAACGGTAGAGAGGAATGCCCCAGTTTTGTCCCCATTGCATTGTGAAAGGATCTGCCTGAAAAACCTTTTCTGGAGGAGCTCCTCCAAAGGTAGTGAGATCAAATAATTCAGGAGCGGAAAAAACATCAGCACTCCCTAAATTAACTCCTGTTGGAACATCGCCAATGAGAGCAACTTCATGTTGGCTTGCAAAGAGAAAAACTTTTTGCCACTGACGAAAGGCAATCCATTGCACATAAGAAAAAAAATCGCAGCGTTCCTTGAATTTTTTTTGTTCTTCTGCAGAACATTCTTCTAGCCAGGTTCTGGCGGTGGAAGCTTTTTGGAGAGAGGATTCCCAAGAAGCTAAATCGTCATTTTCTCCGTGGCGTTCTAAAAGAACACGATAGAGCGTGTAGTCAGAAAGCCACCAAGATTGTTCTTCTTGAAAAAGTTTGTAATCTCGCGCACGAGGAGAGTTAGCATCACTAGTATTAAAGTTTTTCCACGCACTTAAAAGGAGTTCTCGTTTCAACTTTCTAACAACAGGGTAATTGACAGGCCCACTTTGCAAAGAAACAAGGTCATAAGAAGTGAGAATGTGGTTGTAGTTTTCTGATGAGAGTTCTGGAATCCAAGAAGGATGTGTTGTGATTGTTGCTGCTTCTAGGGCCATCGCGCTAGTGACGCTGTAAGGACTGTTACTAGCTCCTGATTCATTAATAGGGAGGAGTTGTAATGCATGAAAGCCATTTTCCTGTGACCATACAAGTGCTTCCATTAATGCGCTAGTGTCACCGATACCAAGGTCGAGTTTTCCTCTTATAGAAAAAAGAGGGATAAGAACGCCTGCAACTTTCTGATCAGGACTGAGCATAAAATTAGGCTGGTGGGTGGTGTTTAGAGGCTGTAGGAATATTAATATGAAAATATATTTTAAAGTGCTATCTATTTTTATTTTGGTTTTTTTGGTAATCGAAATTTCTCAAAACAGTTATGCGAGTGAGCCATCCTTGTTGTGGAGTACGTTGACAGCTGCTCAGCAAGAGGCTCTTCATGCAGGAAAGCAAATTTTAGTGATGGATGAAGTTCCTAATGCTATCTGGCCCCGTTTTCATATTTATGGCCTCGTTTCAGCGGCTCCTCGTGATGTCGAGGCTGTTTTTTGGGACGTCAAAGATGATGTCAATTATGTTCCTGATTGCATGAAAGTGACTGTTGATAGTTGCCCAGCACCTAACATTGTTGAAGCTAGTTACTATTTGAATGTTCCTTTTTTACCACAAGAGGTCTCTAGAGTTCGTACAGAAGTGACTCTTCTTCCTCATGGTGTCTATAACAACACATGGACTGTATTATCTTCCAAGTATAGTCAATCTGGTTCTGGAAGTTTTCTCATTATTCCTTACAAAAAGGGCTCTTTGATTTGTTATACAAATTTTGTTGTCCCCAAAAGCAGTATTGCCTGTATACTGCGGAGTCAGGCAGAAAGTCAGCTCAGAGCAACCGTAAAAGCGATTGCTGAACGAGTTGTATATCAATTAAAAGAAACTCCTCAACATCATGCATTGCAGTTGCAAGAGCTAGATGCTGCCTTAAAGACAGCACACTAATGCAAATGGGGTCAGGCTTCAAATTTCAAATGTAGAAGATGGAAAATTGAAAATGAAAGCCTGACCTCATTTGCTTAGCTAATACAAGATGAAAAATTGAAAGTTGAAGCCCCATTAGCATTAGATTATGCCAAAAATTTCTGAAGAGAGCATTGAGCGCGTTGCAGCTGCAAATGATATTGTCGATGTTATTGGGTCATACTTTCCTTTAAAACGTGCTGGGAGTAGTTTTAAGGCGCTTTGTCCTTTTCATCGTGAGAAAAGTCCTTCTTTTCATGTTACTCCTGCGCGGCAATCATTTCATTGTTTTGGCTGTGGTGCAGGAGGAGGGGTCTTTCGTTTTGTGATGGATTATGAACATGTTGATTTTCCAACAGCCGTGCGGCGTCTTGCTCAGCGAGCAGGGATTACGCTTTTAGAGGCTTCAGATCCTCAAGAGGAATCGAGGCGTGAGCGGCGGAGTCGGTTGATTGAACTTCATCGCAAGGTTGCAGTTTGGTATCATCATCAATTGCTGAAAACAGCAGCAGGAGCAATGGCACGTGATTATCTCAAACAGCGTGGCATGACTAAGGAAATTGCGGTTGCATGGCAGCTTGGTTATGCACCAGGAGGGTGGCATACGATGGAGGCATGGGCAAAAAGAGAAGGTTTTACACTTGCGGAACTGCAAGAAGGAGGACTGCTTTCTGTAAAAGAATCTGGAGAACAGTACGATCGATTCCGTCATCGCTTGATGTTTCCTATTCGCAATGATTATGGTGATATTGTTGGGTTTAGTGGTCGTACTCTAGAAGGGGATGCTGCACATGAAGCGAAGTATATGAATTCTCCTGAGACACTTCTTTTTAATAAAGGAGCATTACTCTTTGGTCTTGATAAAAGCAAACGAGCTATGATTGAAGCCAAAGAAGCAATTGTTATGGAAGGACAACTTGATTTGATAGCAGCCTTTGAACATGGATGTCTCAATGTTGTTGCACCACAGGGAACAGCTTTTACAGCAGAGCAAGCGCGTCTTTTGCGGCGTTTTGTAGAACGGGTAATTCTCTGTTTTGATTCCGATACTGCAGGAAAAAATGCTGCAGAACGTTCGCTCCCGGCTCTCTTATCATCAGGCTTTGAAGTCCGCCTTGCGACTTTGCCTTCCGGTGAAGATCCGGACTCTTTGATTCGCAAGCAGGGGATTGAAGCTTTTCAAAAAATTTTACGCGAATCTGGAGATTTTTTTGATGTTACGATTGCACGCGCTTTCCAAGAAGGAGGCGGGAGTTTGAGTCCGCGAGCCACTGCTACTCTCGCTCAACGTCTTGCTGGAT
>CAYYAN010000193.1:0-3564 GCA_964469825.1 uncultured Chthoniobacter sp.
CTACTCGATCAACACCGGTGAAAGTCTGAACGCACTCCTGCAACGACGCTATCCTTATTTCATCGAGTTAGAAGAATCCTTTTCAAAAATCATTATCGCTTATGAAGCTGGAAAAAAAGCGGCTAACGCGATGGATTTCGATGATCTTTTATCAAAGACTCATTTATTAATGATGAGTCATCCTGAAATTGCAAAAATTTATCAATATCAATTTCGCGCTATTCTTGTCGATGAATATCAAGACACCAACTTTTTACAAGCAGCCTTAATCGACCTTCTAGCCTCATACCATGGCCATCTCATGGTGGTCGGAGATGATGCACAATCGATCTATTCCTGGCGTGGTGCCAACGTTGCCAATATTCTAGATTTTCCAAAACGCTATCCCAAAGCTCAACTTTTTCCGATTGAAACAAACTATCGTAGCGTCCCTCAAATTTTAAAATTGGCTAATACCTCACTCTCTTTCAACACCAAACAATTTTCAAAAGAGTTACAAGCTACACGACCGCCTCACGTGATTGCACCAGCCTTGGTACCCCTCTCTACCAACAATGAGCAGGCTTCTTTCGTCGCTCAACGAATTTTGGAGTTATATGAAGAAGGCTTTCCCTTTTCCGAAATGGCTGTTCTCTACCGAGCTCACTACCATTCGATGGAAATTCAGTTAGAACTAACACGTCGTGGCATTCCTTTTTTCATCACGAGCGGTCTTCGCTTTTTTGAACAAGCTCATATTAAAGATGTCGCTGCTGTCATGAAGTTTGCCCTCAACCCGAATGATGAAGTCGCTTTCAAGCGTTTCATCCAACTTCTTCCTGGTATTGGAAAAAAAACAGCTGAGTCGCTCTGGAAACAAGCTCACAAGAATCTTAGCGGAGCACGTCAGTTTTCTAAGCTCATGACCTGCAAAGCTCCTACTAAAGCAGCAAAAGATTGGAAACAGTTAGCGCACACGTTGGAAGAGCTTGCGCCTGGTGGACAGCTTATCACACCTTCAGAATTAATTCGCATTATTTCTCTCGGATTTTATGACGAGATCATGAAAGAAAAATTTCCAAACTATGATTCTCGCCGGGAAGATTTAATGACTTTGATGAATTATGCAAAACAGTTTACTGATACTGCAGAATTTTTGGCACAACTCACATTGTTAGGAGAAGGAGAGGTGAAAAACTCTCACCAAAAGGGTGCAGAACAGGACGGCGTCTGCCTCTCCAGCATCCACCAAGCTAAGGGCTTAGAATGGCGCGCAGTCTTTCTTGTCTGGCTCACCGAAGGAATGTTTCCAAGTGGACGATCTTTAGAAAATGAAGAAGCCCTCGAAGAAGAGCGGAGGCTTTTTTATGTTGCCGTGACACGCTGCAAAGAGGAACTCTACCTCACCTATCCTGAACTTCGCCTGAATGCCTCCTACGGCGAGGCTTTCCAACGACCTTCTCGATTTTTAATGGAATTGACCAACGATCTTTATGAGAAATGGGATGTGGCGAGGAGATAAAAATTCACCTCAAGCAGAAAGCTCGAGTTCTTTTTGATGACGAGTAGCAAGTTCATCCTGCGCTGCTTGAGAAACAGCCGAACGATCCTGTTCAGAAAGCAAATCTTTGCCATCAGAGTTCGAACGATAGTACTTTGCAATATTTTCTAGTTCAGGACTAGTCATCGCCCTCATAGCATCTTTAAGAGAAGCAAAGAGAGCATCTATGGCTCTATTATTGGAATTATTCCTCATACCACTCACTGCTTGCCCCATACTTTTTAGTTCGGCTTGATTTTGACGTAACGAAAAGGCTTCGGTTGCACGAACCTCTGCTTGTAGCTGTGCTGCATTAAGGCGAGCCTCACTAGCCATAAAGCTTGTCATATTAAGATCTCCATGTTCGACAAGGGTGGCATTGGGCCCTGCATCATATAATTTTTGAGCATCCGCATCAGAATCTTCTTGAAGGCGGGGATTGCCACTCAAGAAAGCAGAGCCCCTTTCTACTGGTTTATGAATGACCCCTTTACTTGTAATATCATAAAAGCGACCGTTGTTATCAAATCCCAGAACCAATGTCTTCGCTCGGGCCTGCTCTACGTTCTCTTCGCCATCTCTATCTCGAATAAAAACCTCTGTAGGAATATTAGAACCAACGCCACCATCTTCTAAAACATCTCCACTATTAAGATCAACGACGGGTTGAAAAATCACCGGAACCGACATCGAGGTGCGCACGGCCTCAGCAATTTTTTGGTCTGGAGAATCTTGAGCGTTGTAATAAATTTCCTTTTGCTTGGTCGAATCATATCCTGTTACCGTGAGTTCTTTAAATCGAGAATCTACTTTTGCCAGCAGCGCTAATTCTTTAAATGTCACCATATGCGTCGGTTGCTCTGGCTGCTTTTTAGAAAAGAGCCATCCCAGCCAAGATCGTCGCGGTGGTGGCGTGATAGCTTTTTCCAAATTTAAGAGAATCGTTTTATCATTTTCACTAAGCTCGAGTATTGGATCTTTTATTTTTTCTCCTAATCTTCCTTTTCCTAAAGTCTTAAAATATTTTTTAATTGATCCCACCATCTCTTGATTCACATGATCGACCGCATAAGTTCCTCGAAAACTTGAAAACCATTTAGCTGGTTCTAAATTTGTATCTTGCTGAACAACCACATCGCGTGAAGTACCAGTTAGAATACTAAAAAAATTAGTGCGCTTGCTCGCTTTTTCAAAATCATCAGCGCTCATACCAGAGGCCATTAAAGCAGCTGTGATCGCTCCTGCAGAACTCCCTGCAAGGCGTTTGATTGCCTTTAATGCTCCAGCTCCTTCTGCTGCTTTAAACCAACCAACATAGCCAACGCCCTTAACACCACCACCTGAGAGAACAAGATTTTCAGGATGAGGTGCAGGTTGCAGCACGGAAATTTTCCCCTCTTTTGTCACACAAAATTGAGGTGTCTGTTGCGGCTGAGCAAATTGCTTTCTTAACAAATCGAGAGAGTTCAGTGCACCTAGATGCGCTTCTTGAATCGCCTGACTCGTCGAGGTACCAGGATTTACAATAGTCGTGGTCAGTTTTTGTGTGATGCTTTTTGATTGCTTCATCGCTTCTGCTACAAGCTCTTTGTATTTTGCTTCATTGCTATGGATTCCTGTCTCAGCAACTAAACGGCAGAGTTCTTTTGAAAAATAAACATCAAAATGATCTTGTAGATTGGCTAGCGTTTCTTCTCTACTTGGATAATCAGGAACTTGTTCCAAGCCAATATCTATTTTAAGTTCATCAACTATTCCTGGCGCATTAACATCAACAGATTTATCTCCCAACCTAATATCAGCAGTCAGATTTTTATCTTCAAGCGACTTTTCTTTGATGTTCTCCCATGAAGGAGGGGGGGTGCTAGATGAAATGCTGTTGCTCATGACAAAAAATTTTATTTTAAAATAAGCTCTTCAACTTCGGCCAGATTAGATTTTTTAAACCTTTCTTGAATACGAACTGCTTCCAATTCGTTGGTGAGAGCGTTAAAGAATTTTCGAAGAGCTACGGCACGCTGTAATAAAGCAGCAACGAGTATCTT
>CAYYAN010000194.1:0-919 GCA_964469825.1 uncultured Chthoniobacter sp.
GTATAAGCCGATCGTGACTTCTTTCAAGAGTAGAGCTTGATAATTGAGTTTCTATAGTTGTTCCTTCAAAAATTGCTTTGTTTGTTTGACTGGAGGGGGAAGAAGTCTCCTGCTTGGATTCAGGAAAAGAATTAGAAAAAGTAGGAGTAGAGCTGATGGAATGGGTATTTATTTTTTCCATATTTTTGATATTAAGTATAACAAACTCCTTGTCTTCATGAGATATAATTCCTTATTGAGGGTTTAACAATTCTAAAAATCTAAATTTAAAACTGGCCTGCAGGATACTTTTTTGCAGCAGATGATTCGATGACATCGATCCAAATTGGCAATGCCAGTTCTGCGCCATAGCCACCTTGCATGATAGTTTGAGGGTGGTCAAAGCCGACCCAAACCCCACAAGTTAAACCTTGCGTGTATCCCAAAAACCAAGCGTCATAAAAATGGTCGGTTGTTCCAGTTTTTCCAGCAGCAGGTTTGCTGAGGCCTAGTGAAGCGGCGCGTTTAGCCGTTCCTTCCGTGAGGACTTGGGTTAAAATAGATGTTGTGGTTTTAGTAGCTATTGGATCTAAGAGAGGGAGGCGACCGTGTGTAGCAAGAAAAAGTATTTTTCCATCAGCATCGGTGACTTGCTCAATGATGTGAGTTTGAAGTTTTTCTCCGCCTGTTGCCAATGCTGTATAAGCTGCTGTCAATTTTTTGAGGGTTGATTCAAAACTTCCCAAACAGATTGAAGGAAAAGGAGGGACATTTTCTGCTAGTCCTAGGCGCTCCATCGTTGTGGCAATATCTTGTAATCCTGCGCCCAGGCCGACGCGAACACTCATTGTATTGCGCGAATGAATCAAGCCTTCGCGCGCTGGTCGCCATCCTCCAAAAATGCCATCGCTATTTTTGGGATCATAATTTTTAAAACCTT
>CAYYAN010000194.1:929-3492 GCA_964469825.1 uncultured Chthoniobacter sp.
TGTGGGCATTAGCTCTGCATCGTTGACTACGGAATCAGGTGTCATTCCCTGTCGTAAAGCCTCTTCGTAGACAAAAGGTTTTGCAGCTGAACCAACTTGGCGCTCAGCAGTGGTAGCCCGGTTGTACTTGCTAGTTTTATAGTCGCGACCTCCAACAATTGCTACGATACCACCGCTAGCATTATCAATGGCGATAAGAGCACCTTGAAGTGGTGTGATTTTCTCTAAATTTTTTTTCTTTGATTTTTTAGAAGAATACTTCAGCGCGTGATGAACGTGCGACTCTTGAAAATCTTCTCGATGCTCTATCTCAGTCAGACGCAAGGCAACTGATTTTTCGGCAGCTTGTTGTAAGTCAGCATCAATAGTTGTCATAATGCGGAGAGGACTTCCGTCCAATTTCTCTGGGGGTAAGACTTGGGTTAGTTCGTGAAGAACGGCGTCAACAGCCCAGCTGTTATGAGAATTAACGAGACGGTTGCTTGTTGGAGGAATCTTTTCTTTGAGAGCTTGCTGATGTTCTTTAATTGTAATGAGGCCTAATTCCTCCATACGATTGAGAACCACATCACGTTGTTGGATTGCGCCAGGAAGATTATTAAAAGGAGAGAGGCGATTAGGGCTTCGAATAAGACCTGCTAACAGTGCACCTTGGGAAAGCGTCATTTGAGCAGCAGGAACATGAAAGTATGCTTGGCTTGCAGACTCAACACCATACAATCCAGGACCAAAGTAGATGCGATTCATGTAGAGTTCTAAAATTTTTTCTTTAGAAAGTTCTGTTTCAATACGAAAAGCCATGGCTGCCTCCAAAAGTTTTCGATGTAATGTGTGGCCGCCGAGAGGAAAGCTATTGCGGGCGAGTTGTTGAGTGATTGTGCTTCCGCCTTGACGAACTCCTCCAAGAAGTAGATTGCGTGCTGCTGCGCGAGCAATCCCAATAGGATCAATGCCATGATGCTGATAAAATCGAGCATCTTCGCGACTGATGAGAGCATTCACAAAGTTATTAGAGATTTTATCAAAAGGAACGACCTGTCGATTTTCTCCTCCTGCGAGGCTGTAGATGGCTCCACTACGATCGTAGATCAAAGAGCGTTGAGACATCTGTCCAATTTTAGAAAGATCAAAAGTAAGGGCCCAGAGGTAGTAAAAGCAGCCAATCAAAGCCCAGAGCAAGAGGGAAGCAAAGAAAAATTTGAAAATAATCATCCATGAAAACCTTCTTTTTTTTGTTGAAGGAGGACGATGTTTGTTTTTGGAATGCATAAGCTAAGAAGTTAATATAGCATGAGAAGTCTCATGCATCCACTTTTGAAGATCCAAATTCTCACACCTCTTCCAAAAATTTGTGAAAGCTTTCTTAATGAAAGCATGCTTGGGCGTGCTCGAGCTGCGGGATTAGTAAATTTAGAGGTAGTTGATTTACGACGTTGGACCAGTGATAAGCATCGTACAGTTGATGACGCTCCTTATGGCGGTGGTCCTGGGATGGTGATGAAGATCGAGCCAATTGATAAGGCGTTACAAGAATTGAGGAAATCAAAAAGCAAAGTTATTTTTATGTCGCCTCAAGGAAAACAGTTTGATCAAGCTATGGCCCGTTCTTTAGTCCGCGAGGAGCATCTGATTTTTCTTTGCGGTCATTACGAAGGGGTGGATCAGCGTGTCATCGATCATCTTATTGATGAGGAAATTTCACTTGGCGATTATGTTTTAACTAATGGAGCTTTAGCGGCCGCAGTTGTGACTGATGCTGTGGTGAGGCTAATTCCAGGAGTCTTAGGAGATGAGCAATCGGCTGTGAATGATTCTTTTAGTGAGCATCTGCTTGATTATCCCCATTACACTAGGCCTGAAAATTATCAAGGATGGCCAGTTCCTTCCATTTTACTTTCAGGAAATCATCAAGCCATTGCTGACTGGCGACATCAACAAGCAATAGAAGTTACTCGAAAAAAACGGCCTGATTTATTAGGCTTAACAAGCATTGAATAATATAATGGACCCTACTTTAAAACCAGTTTTTGATGGTTTTCAGTCTCTTGACCTTTTTTCGAATCAAAAAGAAAAAATAAATTTGTTTGAGAATAAGTTAGTAGAACAGATTCCAGAATTCCAGCCAACACCTCAAAGTGTTGCTACCACAATAGAACAAATTAAGAGCGAAGTCGTTAGTGGTAGAAAGGAAAGGGCCAAAGAACAGAATCAGAAATTTACAGCTTTAATAGAAAAGTTTAAAAGTGGAAAAGGAAGAGAAGATACCGAAAAGGCCTTTAAGGAGGGAACAGTAAAAATCGTAGCACCGTTAACAGCATCACAACAAGCGACAGGAGCTTCTTTTGAAGAATATTTTTCCTTTGCTCAAAATCCTGCTAATGCAGGGAAAATTATTTTAGGTGTTCGAGCAACTGGGTTGGAGTTAGGCCGATGTGTTTTGACAAAACAAAAAGGAGCTAACTACATTGCCGTGATAGGAGATGATCAAGTTGCTACACACCTTTGTTCAGAAAAGCAGCAAGAAATTACAGATCAATTTCTAAGGGCTTTACGAGGTCAATTT
>CAYYAN010000195.1:0-3485 GCA_964469825.1 uncultured Chthoniobacter sp.
TTCCTTGTCTACATCAGGCTGCGCGGCGCCTCGCGACGAATTACGATGAAATATCGGCGTTAAACTGAGGTGCTTTTAATTTTGGCTGCAAATTTTTTTAAATATTTTTTAACCTCTAATATTCCTTCTTCTAACTCAGCACAAATTGGAATGACTGTAACACCAGACTCTTTCTTTTTAAATTCAGCCAAATATCGTCCTGCTGTAGGAAGATCCATTTTATTTGCAATAACAATCCAAGGAACTTCTAGCAAAGAAGGATTATAAAAACCAAGTTCTTTTCTTAATGCACAAAAATCATCATGCGGATTTCTTCCTTCTGACCCTGCCATATCCAATACAAAAAAGAGACAGCGACAGCGCATAATATGACGCAAAAACTCATGGCCAAGACCACGATTTTTACTAGCTCCTTCAATCAGACCTGGAATATCAGCAACCGTTGTTCGTTCGTAATCATCTAAATCTACAACACCTATTTTAGGATGTCTGGTTGTAAAAGGATATGGTGCAACTTTAGGATGTGCTGAAGAAAGAGCTCGCAATAATGTTGATTTGCCAGCATTCGGATAACCAACCAATCCCGCAAGAGCAATGGTTCGAAGCTCTAAAAAAAACCAGGATTCTTCGCCCTGTGTTCCTTCTGTAAAACGCCGTGGAGCTCGATTTCGTGAGCTTTTGAAATGAATGTTACCGCGCCCTCCTTTGCCACCAGCACAAATAATAACTTCTTGACCCACTTCTACTAAATCCGCTACTAAATCATTAGGATCTGGAGATGCTAGCTTCTTGCGCGGAGTTGGTGTTTCCTTTTCGGACATGATATCCCCTTGCTCGGCATCACTAGCAGCGGACTCTACAAGGACTCCATTATTTTTTTCATCCTCAAGAGAAAAGCGCTCATCCTGCTGATCTCCGGCAGGAAGAGAAATCCCTGGAGCAGGAATACGATAAACTAATGTTCCCACTGGAACTGGAATAATGACATCTGGCGCTGACTTACCGTGTTTTTGGCGACTCGATCCAGAACCTCCATTTTTAGCACGAATGAGTGGCTTAAAAAACAAAGATGCTAGCTGATCAACATGAACATCTGCTCTTAAAATAACATCACCTCCATCACCTCCATCACCTCCATCAGGTCCTCCCTTAGGAATAAATTTCTCTCGGCGAAAGCTGGCACAACCATCTCCACCATTACCTGCTTTAGCATGAATACGTACGCGATCTAGGAACATATTAATATTCTCTCACAAGTTGCTCATAAAGTCGCGCTGTTTTCTCAGCAATACTTTTCCAAGAAAAATATTTTTCAACTCGTTCTCGTCCTGAACTTCCCATTTTATCCCTCAATACAGGATCTCCCATCAGTTGATTGATACGCACAGCAAAATACAATGAAAATTGTTCGGGATCACATGGCTCAAAGGGATTGTCCTGCCGTTGTGTTAGTGGCACAAGAAACCCTGTTTCTCCATCAATAACAACTTCTCTAATTCCTCCTACTGCGGTGGCAACAACAGGAAGACTGCACGCCATTGCTTCTAAATTAATAATTCCAAAAGGCTCATAGATGGAAGGACAGACAAAAAGAGATGCACCCGAATAAAGTGCTCTCATTTCTTTTTGTGGCAACATATCACGAATCCAGATAATGCCAGGCCTCTGAGCTTGAGCCTCTTTGATAGCCTTCTCTATCAGCCATGCAAATTCAGGTGTATCAGGAGCATCAGCACAAAGAACAATTTGAAAATAGGAATTAAGATATTTTATCGCGCGCACCAAGTGTATAATTCCTTTTTGTTGAGTCATTCGACCTACAAACAAGATATAAGGCCTGTTAGTATCAACACCATATTTTTTTAAAACAGTATCTTCTTTTTGAGCTATATATTCTTCTAAGTCGATGCCATTGTGAATGACCGATATTTTTTTCTCTGAAATGGCAAAGGAGGAAAGAATATCTTTTTTAGTTTCTTGAGAAACGGCAATGACGGCATCAGCCATTTCGATAGCTGTTTTTTCAACCCATAAAGAATAATTATAGCCTCCTCCCAATTGCTCCTGCTTCCAAGGTCGTAGAGGCTCTAGAGAATGGACAGTAATAACTAAAGGAATTCCATACATCAATTTTGCAAGCATTCCGCCCAAATGAGTATACCATGTATGGCAGTGAACTAAATCGGCATCAATCTCTGCACCATTAAAATCAACTCCCCTGCGTGCCGCATCTAAAGCACTTTTAAGACCTGAGGAACATTTTATTTCAGGCGTGCCAGCTCCAAAACCATGGACAGACAAGTTTCTTCTTTCTTCTTGTTGCTCTCCAAAACAACGGACTTCAACAGACATCAGCCGTGCTAACTCTCGTGTCAAATAGTCAACATGAACACCTGCACCGCCATAAATGTGAGGTGGATATTCTTTCGTTAAAAATAATACTTTGTTTTTAAAGTCCATAAATTAATTCAACAGGCAGCGACCATTTTAAAACCCCAGAACTCGGCTCCATTTTTTTTAAGGCAATCGCAGTTAAAGAGGCCTTATTAACTTCAAGTGCTACAGCATCATTCATTCCAAGAAGTATCGCAATTAACCCACTTAAATCTGGCTCATGGCCAACAATCATAATGCTTTCAAACTTGTTATAAACTCGGAGTTCTTTTAAAGCAGTTTCAGGCATCATCCCACAAGCCATCCAAGGAACCTCCATCAATTCTCCTTTTTTTACAACAGCAACAAATTCTTGTGCAGTTTGCTTTGCACGAACCACAGGGCTTGTCAAAATAACTTCTGGAAAAATATTACGTTCCGAACAAAAAAGCCCCATCGCTCTAGCCTGTTCGTGTCCATGTGATGTCAATCGACGTTCGGCATCAGTAATAATCTTGGCCTCAGCCTCTGCGTGTCGAAGAATGTAGAGAAGCATGATGAAAGTAAAGAGTTCAAGTCAAAATAACAATCAGCAGTATCACAAATTAAAACCCACAGTTATTGCATTCTGTTTCGCTTTTAATATTCACCCATTACTCTTTACCCTTTGCCTATTACAGAGTGAAGCTCTGCTTCAAGCTCACATAGACATTCCACCATCAACGGCTAGAACCTGACCCGTAATGTACGAAGCAACAGGACTGACAAAAAAAGCAACAGCTGCAGCAATTTCCTCTGGCTTTCCAAAGCGCGCCAATGGAATTTGAGTTAGTGCACCCTTACGAATTTCTTCATTTAAGACTGCCGTCATATCGGTCTCCACAAATCCTGGAGCTACGACATTAACCGTAATACCACGACTTGCAATTTCACGAGCTAAACTTTTTGTGAGTCCAATTAAACCGGCTTTACTGGCAGAATAATTGGTTTGCCCAGCCAGTCCCATAATACCACTGACCGAAGAAATATTAATGATACGCCCTGAACGAGCCTTCATCATAGGCCTCAGAACGACTTTTGAAAAATGGAAAGCTCCCTTGAGATTTGTATCA
>CAYYAN010000196.1:0-3428 GCA_964469825.1 uncultured Chthoniobacter sp.
CTCTCTGCATCTGACAAAAATCCATATAATATCTGAGCATCTACTCGAACATGATGATGCGTTAAAACACGGACACGGGAACCGACTGCAGCCATGCGATCAAAACTAGAAAGAGGAATCAAAATTTGATACCCAATACCTCCAGCATTGATCACTACCATAGTTGGTAATACAGTCTCTAAAACCCCTTCAACAAATGTAATCATAGGAAGCAGGCTAACAGGCTACAGGCTACAGGCTACAGAAAATTTTTTATGACACTCAAATTTTTATCATTTTTTTTATTTTTTTCTTTGACACTATTTGCTGCTCACGAAGAAAAAGTTCCTATTCTACTCGTGGAACCGACTTTTCTTCATGTTGCTCTGCAACAAAACATCGCAGGAGCGGAACGAACAGCCATCGTGCCAGCTTGGCTTACTAAAAAAGCAAATGGAAAAGAAACCGTCACATTTTTGGAGCCAGGATACAAAACACTTTCTGAAAAAAAGATGAAGTGCTTTGTAGAGCAAGCTCGAGCTAATCTTTCTGCAGAACTCGCCAAGCTCTCCCCAAAATTCTTACGAGATGAATATGGGGTCATTCAAGTAGCTCTGTTAGACTCTCCTCAAGCTATAACTGCCTCAACAATTCTTGCGCCCGATTTTGCTGCTCGCTTCACAACAGTATTTGGCCCAGATCTCCTTATCGCTATTCCTTCTTCGAATCGCATCTATATTTTTTCAAAATTACTCCCACCCATAAATAGCATTGCATCTAAGATCCGAGATGACTATAAACTCTCTCTCTCTCCTGTGAGCACCGAGCTTTTCGAGCTCTCTCACGGAAAATTACGCGCTATAGGATCGTTTGATTAATTACATTTTACTTCCATGACCAACAAAACTCCAAATATTGATCGTATCCTTGTTAACCAAGATGCTATTCAAAAAAGAGTTGCTGAACTTGCAGCAGCTATCACACGAGATTACCAAGAAAAAGAATTGACCATTATTGCCCTCATGAAGGGAAGTATTGTCTTTTTGGCAGATCTTCTCCGCCTGATTCCTCTTCCTCTTAGATTGGAAATTATTCCTGTCTCAAGTTATCACGGAGGCATTGTCTCTTCCGGAATGGTCACTCTTCAATCAGTTCCACTTCCTGACATTACAGGTCGCCATCTTTTGCTTATTGATGATATTCTTGATAGCGGAAAAACATTGAAAGTTCTCAGTGAATATCTTCAGACTAAAGAACCAGCAAGCCTTCGAACTTGTGTGCTTCTTCATAAAACAGCAAAGACTACTGAAAACATCACTGCACACTATGTTGGATTTCAAATTCCTGATGAATTTGTTGTTGGCTACGGGCTCGACTATCAAGAATATTATCGAAATCTTCCAGAAATTAGAGCACTGAAACCGTAAAGAAGGATTATCCTAAAAACGGGAATGAAAATGAGAAAGTTTGCGTAAGGATTCTGATTTAAAACTGGTTGTTGTAAGGCCGTGGCTAACCCACACGGTTAGTGAGGCATTAGAAAGGCTCGACTTTAGAACAGATACTATTGCGTAAAATTTTTTATTTTCATTCACGTTTTTAGGATTATAGCGGTTCAGGGGAACGGGTAAGGAGATGAGAGACAGGGGTCGTAACCGCTCAGAATAGTTGTGAAGAAACAGATTCTTTCAAAATACTCTTTACCCTTCACCCTTTACTTATCCGTTCATGTGAACGGGCAACACTGCTTCAACCACTGATTCCACAGTCATTCCCAGCTCTTTCAAAGTAATAGCTCCTGGAGCACTCAGTCCAAAACGGTTAATAGCAATACTTCTTCCATCAAGTCCGACAAATTGAAACCAGGGTTGAGAAATACCAGCCTCAATCGAAATACGTTTACGACAAGTCTTTGGCAAGATCTCTTCTTGATAAGCTGCATCTTGACGTAAAAAGCGCTCCATGCAAGGCATTGAAACAACACGTGTTCCCTCACCCAGTTTTTTAGCGGCTTCCAGAGCAACTTGAAGTTCACTCCCAGTTGCCATAATGATGACTTCAAGATTTTTTGTCTCCTTGTGTGCAATATAGGCACCGCGGGCAACACCTTCGCGTCGTGTTGCAACAGAAATCTCATTGAGGTTTGGAAGATTTTGACGACAGAGAGCAAGGAGAGTAGGCCCATCTGTTCTCGCATAGGCTGCAGCAAACGCACCAGCAGTCTCCTCTGGGTCAGCAGGACGAATCACATCAAGACCTGGAATAGCACGTAAGGCAGCAACGGTTTCTACAGGCTCATGCGTTGGACCATCTTCTCCAACGGCCACAGAATCGTGCGTGAAAATATAAATTGTTGGCAAGTTTGAGAGCGCTGCCAAGCGTATTGAAGGACGCGCGTAGTCACTGAAGACAAGGAATGTCGCACCGCTTGGCTGAAAAATTCCATCATAAGCCAAACCATTCATAATCGCAGCCATCGCATGTTCTCGAATACCAAAATGAATGTTACGGCCTGCTGGATTTTCTTTGGTAAGATCTCCAAGTCCTTCTAAATAATTCATCGTTGATCCAAAAAGATCAGCACTTCCCGTGATAAGGAGTGGCATTTTTTTTGCAATTGCATTTAAAACCACCCCACCTGCTTTGCGCGTTGCGATAGCCTCAGTCGGAGCAAATTCAGGAATTGAGGAAAGCAAGTCGGGAACATTTTTGTTGAGAGAATCATCTAGAGCCTTCGCTAGATCAACATTTGCAACACGCCATGCTTCATAAGTTTTTTTCCAAAGTTCATAAGCTTTAGCTTGCTCCTCTTGATGCTGTTTGAAATAAGCACGAACCTCAGGAGAAACATAAAACTTTTCATCAGGCAGTCCTAGGGCTTTACGAGCTGCTTCTGTGTATTTGACACCAGCCTCACCGTGGGCTTTGTTTGTACCAGCTACCTCAGGAATTCCTTTTCCAATGAGAGTTCGTGAAACAATGAACTGCGGTTTACCAACAGCAGCTTTTGCCTTTTGGAAAGCAGCTTCAATTTCCTCTATGTTGTGGCCATCAATTTCCTGAACATCCCAACCATAAGCGCGATAACGAGCAGCCGTATCATCACTTTCGCTGACATTGAGCATTGCATCAAGCGTTACACGATTGGCATCATGAAAAAGAATTAAGTTATCGAGCCCAAGATGACCTGCAAGCGAAGAGGCTTCTGCAGAAACACCTTCTTGCAAGCAACCATCACCAGCAAGACAGACAACATGATGATCAAAAATAGTATGCTCACTCGTATTAAAACGAGCGGCTGCCATGCGCCCCGAAATAGCTAATCCAACGGCATTGGCAACACCTTGTCCAAGTGGTCCAGTTGTACATTCAACACCAGGAGTGTGATGAAATTCTGGATGCCCTGGAGTCAGACTATGTAATGCACGAAAATTTTTTAGATCATCTAT
>CAYYAN010000197.1:0-3418 GCA_964469825.1 uncultured Chthoniobacter sp.
GCAGCATCCATCTGCTTTCCCGGCTTTCGCAGTAGAGAGGGGTGAAATATTCGGGCTAGCCTTCCCAATCACTGCTTTCGGATACCATCGTCAATGAGACAGGACGATGGCGGTAGAGTTTCCACAACTTGATTCCAATGTTGATGAGAATATAGAAAATCAAGAAAGGGTAGATCACCGAGATCAGTGGAGAAAGAGCCTTCATAATGCCGCCAAAGCCGAGTGTTGCCATTCCTGTGGTAATGGCAATGGTAATGATTAACGCTGGCAAATAAGGCAGACGACCATTGAGAAGATCTTTGTGAAGATACATTCCAAACATAGCTGTTAAGGCAATAGCTGTTGTGAGGCAGGCGATGGCGACGGTCATATTAGCCAAACAGCCCCCTTCTTTTCCAAGAACGACAATAGAAAGAGTACTAAAAATATCAGCGCGCTCGACGGCAGCAAGTGCTGCTCCATGAAAAGCAGCGACAACACAAAATCCAGCATAAACCAGCGAGAGCAGACCGCCACCAATTGCACTGGCTTGCAATCCATGCTTAATAATGGCACGTGAATCGGCTTGCTGTTCAGGATGAAATCCCTTTTTAAGCCCACTCAAAATGAGGCCAGAAAGAAAAATCGTTCCTAATAAGTCACATGTTCCATACCCTGAGAGAAATCCTTGATTGAAACTTTCTAATCGCGTCAAAGAAATAGGAAGAAATGCTGCAGGTGTAAAAATTCCTTTAGCAATGATCGTAAAGAGGAGCGTAATTTTTAAAGGACCTAAAATTTTCCCCAAGAGATCAACAACGAAACTATTTTTCATCGTACATAAAAACATGATCGCTGCACAAAAAAGACTAAACCCAAAAAGAGAAAGGGAGGGAAAATACATTTTGCTAACGGCATAAGAAATCGTGACACAGCGCGGAATAAGGCCAAAAGGGCCAATTAGCACCATACAGAGGAGAATCAATAGAAAAGCTGGAATTTTTCCCAATGGAGCTAGCAGATATTTGTAATCCCCATGATGAAGCATCACTGCAATAAGCCCAAGAAGCGGAACCAAAACAGCCGTGAGGCAAAAACCCATCAAGCCCCAAACAAGCTGATGTCCACTGTCACGGCCTAAAATTAAAGGAAAGACAACATTGCCAGCACCAAACAACATGGCAAACATGGCAAAACCGGTAGTCATTACTTTTTTCATGAGGTGAAAAAAGTAATGAGTGAAGAGTGAAGAGTAAAGAGCGAAGAGAGGAAAAAACTTCACGCATAGGACAGCTATGCTTCCCAATCACTACTCTCTGGAACCATGGTCAATGAAACAGGACGATGTGTTTTGAACCTCCACCATTTCCAAAGCAGATTTGCGATGATATAAACGATTAAGAGCGGATAAAGAATTTCAATGATGGGAGAGACAAATTTCATAATGCCGCTAAACCCGAGAGAGGCTACTGCTGCAGTAACGACGACGGAGATAATGAGTGAAACTAAATAACTGAGTCGGCCTGCAGAGAGATCTTTATGCAAATACATCGCAAACATTGCTGTCAACGCAATGGCTGTTGTGAGGCATGCAATGGCAACAGTAACATTAGCTAAACAGCCACCCGCTTCTCCCAAAATGAGAATTGTTAACGAGCTAAAAATATCAGCTCGCTCTACGGAAGCAAGTTGAGCCCCATGCAATCCTGAAGCAATACAAAAGCCCGCGTAGACAAGCGATAGCAGCGTTCCACCAATGAGGCTAGCTTGAAGACCTAACCTGATAATGGAGCGTGCATCTTGTTGTTGTTCGGGATGGAGACCTTGTCGCAGACGGTTTAAGATCAGGCTAGAAAGAAAAATAATAGCCAATAAATCACATGTTCCATATCCAGAAAAAAGTCCCAACCGAAATCCCTCCATTTTTGTTAAGGTAACCGGCATCATCGTTGCAGGAGCGAAAATTCCTTTAGCAATGATTGCGAAGAGAAGCGTTATTTTTAAAGGACCTAAGACTTTTCCAAGTAAGTCAATGATAAGACTGTTTTTGACAGTGCAGATAAAAATGAGAAGGGCGCACCCACTACTGAAAAGCCAAATAGGAACAGCTGGAAAATACGATTTAACAGCGGCATAGGAAATGGTGACACAGCGTGGAGTAAGAGCTAACGGCCCTAACAAGATCATGCAGGTTGTAATAATAAAAAATGTTGGAATTTTTCCAAGGGGGGCTAAGAGACACTTATAATCGCCATGGCTCAGCATAATCGCAAAAAGGCCGAGGAGAGGCACAACGACGGCTGTGATACAAAATCCAAATAAACCAAAAAAAAGTTGGTGACCGCTATCACGTCCTAAAATTAATGGGAAAACAACATTGCCAGCGCCGAATAACATAGCGAACATAGCAAAACCTGTGGTTAGTACTTTTTTCATAAGTTGGAGAAAGTAATGCCTAAAGAGGAACTCTGCAATGAAATCTCCATTTTTTCAAAAGAAGTACTTACTTTTTCTGTTCTTCCTCTGTTTTTCCTGGAGTTCTTTATATGCTCTGCAGCAGATTAAAGTGCCTCTGGGATGTTCTTGGGGAGACAATCAAGCAAAGCTAGATGAACTTATTCATGCTGGAGGACTCACCCTAATTAATTCTGAAACGATTCCAACAACACAAAAAAAAGTGGTGACCGTTCGTGGAGTTATCGGAACGGCATTGAAACAAAATCTTTTTGTCTTTCAAAAAGAAGAGTTGATAGAAATCGAATACCAATATGGCAATGCCAACTGGGATGCTAAAAAATACCAAGAGTTTTTCGATAATTTTCGTCGAATGTTTGAGAGCAAATATGGACCAGGAACACAATTAGCTAAAACCTCAACGCCTCAAACTAATCAATATGGGATCATTACTTCGCTCAGTGGTTACGAATGGGAGCAGTCGTTTTGTATTTTAGATCTCTTTTATTACACCGCCGAGAAAAACAATCAGCAATATCATCTGATTAGTGTTCACTACAAAATGCCGTAATAAAACTCGCTGAGGCTGCGAATAACTCTCTGATGAGGGCTATTCCTCATCAGCCTCAACAAGTTTTATACCATTTGCGTTAACCCCAATGCGTGTAAGGAAATCAAGTGAGAGGAATTATTTCTAACGCAACTGGTCCTGAAACGGAATGATTTTCTAGAAGTCTGGGGTTAAGCTTTATGACGAAGCTACTACTTTGTCGCTGTAGGATCGTTAATGTTAACGATGAATGTGATGGCTGATGCATATTTAAACACAGGATCGGTTCCTGTTTTTGTAAAAAGCAATATCATCTGGCCACTATTGACTGCATTAAACACAGCAGAGTAAGATGAGCCGGTTGGAGTGGCATTAGTACCAATCGAAGACCATGCTAAAAGTACGGCATTAGGATCGGTTGTTGGGATACTGGCA
>CAYYAN010000198.1:0-3398 GCA_964469825.1 uncultured Chthoniobacter sp.
GAGTATGGCTTTTCACTAGTTTTCTATTACTTGGTAGCTGCTCTTTTCTTTTTTATACCAGTTGCCCTCGTCTCTGCTGAGCTAGCCACAGGTTGGCCAGAGACAGGTGGTATCTATGTTTGGGTTCGCGAAGCCTTTGGAGAGCAATGTGGATTTTTAACGATCTGGTTGCAATGGTTCTATAATATCTGCTGGTATCCAACCATCATATCTTTTATTGCTGCTACAATGGCTTACTGCATTGATCCAGCCTTGGTTAACAATAAGGGCTACATGATCACCGTTGTCTTTCTTCTTTTTTGGGGTGCTACCTTAGTCAATTTTTTTGGCATGCGTGCTTCGCACTTCATGAATACAATCTCGGCTATCCTAGGAACGCTACTACCGATGCTTTTTATTATTATTTTAGGAGTTATTTGGGTCTGCCAAGGAAAACCATTGAGCATTCAATTTAACTGGCATTCTTTTTTTCCTGATCTTAGCAACATTGACAATACGGTTCTTTTAACAGCTGTTCTTTATGGACTCGTTGGCATCGAGATGTCAGCCTCTCATGCTGGTGAGGTCCACAACCCTCAGCATAACTATCCCAAAGCCATTTTTTGGTCGGCTTTGTTGATCTTGGCATCACTCGTAGGTGCCAGTTTGGCTATTGCACTTGTTATCCCACAGAAAGAATTAAACATCGTTGCTGGATTGTTACAGGCATTTGAAGTTTTCTTTAAAGCCTTCCATATATCCTGGGCGATGCCTCTCCTGGCCTTATCAATTATGGTTGGCGCTATGGGTGGCGTGGGAGCTTGGATTTTAGGACCTAGCAAAGGTCTCCTTATAGCTTGCCATGATGGTTGCTTACCTCTCAAATTAGCCTTTAAAAATAGACACGGAGTCCCTGTTTCTATTTTATTTTTACAAGGAATCATTTTTACGATTTTGTGTGGCACTTTTATCCTCATGCCAACGGTCACTAGCAGCTTCTGGGTTTTGAGCAACATCACTTCTATTTTGGCACTCTTGGTCTATGTTGCCATGTTTTTAGCTGCTATTAAACTCCGTTACAAACGCCCTGAAGTCCACCGTACCTTCCATATTCCTGGAGGAAAAATAGGATTATGGAGTACCTGTCTTATTGGATTAATTAGATGTCTCTTTACTATTGGAATTGGATTTTTACCTCCAAGCCAAGTCTCTGTCGGTAATATTCGAACTTATGAATCAATGATAGTTCTTGGCGTATTCATCAGCTGCCTATTGCCATTCGTGATCTATTGGGTTTATCGATATAATAAAAACAAAAAATAAAACAAGCATTTACAAACCAGTTCACCTCTTCAACTCTTAAATATTTTAATGAACATTGAATTAAAACAACTAAAACAAAAAGCCTCCTACTGCATCATCGCAATGATTATGTGGGAATTTTTTAGCTTTTATGGCTTGAAGTCTATCTTAGTTCTTTACTTTACAACCCAGTTGCATCTTTCTGATGTAGCCGCTTATCAGCTTTTTGGCAGCTTTATCTCCCTTGTTTTTATAACCCCAATTCTAGGAGGCTGGCTAGCTGATCGTTACTGTGGATATCGTTATGCAACAGCAGTAGGTTGTGTTTTAATTATCGCAGGTCATTTAATGCTGACGGCATTTGGTGCTAATGTCTTTATCGGGCTATCGCTACTTACAATGGGAATTGGTTTTTTTAAAAGCAATGCCGTTTGTTTGATTAGCAATTGTTATGTTAATGATCCTGTTGGTGCCACTTCAGCTTTTTCATTGTACTATGTCAGTGGAAATCTTGGCTCAATGCTAGCATGCATTATCTGTCCTTATTTAGTAGAAAAAATCAATTGGGAAGTTGGGTTTGTCATGGCTGCTTTTGGAATGATGTTAGGGTACTTGACGTTGCTTTTTTCAAAACGCTATTTTTCTTGGGAGCAAAAAACGGAAAAAACAAAATTTTGGGACAATCTTTCTTTTTTCAATAAGACAATCTTAACAGGCATCATCCTTTCTACCGCCTTTGTCTTTTTTTATCTTATGTTGAGCCATGACTGGGTCGGTTATCTACTGATGATCGCTGTTGTTATTGCTTCTATTATCTGCATCAATATTTATCAGCATGCAGATGTCACACGTAAAAAAGGACTACTGGTTATGGCGCTGTTAACAGCTTTCGTTACCTCATTCTGGATTTTCAGCAATCAGGTCTCTAGTTCTTTCCCTCTTCTCATATCACGTTATGTAAATCGAAATATCATGGGCTTTACTGTTCCTGTAGGAATGTTTCAAGCACTTAATCCTGCTAGTATTTTAATAGCTGGCGCCGTCATGGCTTTTCTATGGCGTTGGATGGGAAGTCACGGTATTCGTCCTAAGTCTGATACGAAAGTGAGTGCTGCTTTATTATTACTCTTTCTTGGCTTTGCCACGATCACATATGGAACAAAACTCACTAGTGTTCAGACACAAATCTCCATATTTCTGCCTGTACTCAGCATTATTTTTCTTGGCATGGCAGAAGTTTTTACAGAGCCTGTTTTGTTGGCTGCATGGGGAGATGTTGCTCCGCATAATACAGAGGGACGTTTAGTTGCTATTTATTTCCTATGCATCGGAGCAATTGGAAATTATTTATCCATTTGGGTTTCTAAACTAACGGTAGATCCAACAACAGCAAAGGCATCATCCGCCAGTTTTCACTCCGCTTATCTGCAAGCAACTTATATCGCTGTTGTACTCCTGGTACTTTTGCTGCTGCGCATTGGATGGAGAAAGCTATCTGAACGGCGTGCCTTTTATAAGATGACTTAAACTTTCTGCGTTTTAATAATCAATATTTTTTCAAACCATATGACCTCTTACAATCATCACTTAAAAGATCTCTCTCGTCTCATTCGTGCTCCACGAGGAACTCAACTCTCTGCTAAAAGCTGGCTCACAGAGGCACCTTTGCGAATGCTCCTCAACAACCTTGATCCTGAAGTAGCAGAGCGTCCTGAAGAATTAGTTGTTTACGGCGGAATTGGACGCGCTGCTCGCACCTGGGAATGTTTTGATAAGATTGTAGAGACGCTTAAAAACCTCAACGATGATGAAACACTCCTCATTCAGTCAGGCAAGCCCGTTGGTGTTTTCAAAACTCATGCCGATGCGCCACGTGTCTTACTTGCTAACTCAAACCTTGTTCCTCATTGGGCAACGTGGGAACACTTTCATAAACTCGATAAGTTAGGACTGATGATGTATGGTCAGATGACTGCTGGTTCTTGGATTTACATTGGAACACAAGGAATCATTCAAGGAACCTACGAAACGTTTGTTGCTGCTGGAAAAAAACATTATGGTGGCAACCTGACAGGAAAGTGGATTTTAACAGGCGGACTTGGAGGAAGAGGGGGTGC
>CAYYAN010000199.1:0-3360 GCA_964469825.1 uncultured Chthoniobacter sp.
TGGTCTTTTCCATTGGGCAGTCCCAGCAGGCCGTGAAGCAGAAGCTGGCGCAGAAATTGGCCGTCATGATATTCTTACTCATTGCTATTGGCGAGAAGGAGGTCCGGAATTTTATAATGTGAATATCATGGGTGTGGCTCATGGAACTGATCGTGCACGTCTTTTTGAACACAAGGCAGCTATTGATAAACACCTCGAAGAAGTTGGAATTCCGTTGCTTTACACTAATGTTTTTTGGGGAGGCAGGAGTGAAATTAAACCTTCCGAAATTTCTCCTCTTATTTATAAAGAATGGCGAGAGAAGATGAAAAAATAAAATGGTGCATTCCAAAAATTCCAAAATTTTACCACGGATTTCCCAACCAGCTAGAAATCCTTTTTTTAACATCACGTTAAAAGTGCTGATCGGCATAGCCCTCATTCAAGTTGTCGCAGCTCTGATCATTTTAGCCCCACGTTTTATAACTACCATTGTTGGACGACTTCCTCACAAAGCTCCCAGCACATTAGAAAAACCACTCCTTCCTATTGCTGATCCTCAAAAAAAAGCAACACCTTTTCCACTATCACGAGACAAGGAGGAAATCCATCATGAAGTTCTTCTAGAACCGGCTGCTGCTGATGGAAAACAAGGAGTCAACAGCACTCAGCAACGTAGTATATATGGAAATACACGAGCAGCAAACACCGCAGCAACACAGCTAGATACGTTAGCAGTAGGGTCATCCAAAAACCCCAACCTACAACCGGGAGCTAGTTTAAGCATCATCGACATTCGTCATACTCATGGCAGTCTAGGAGAACAGATGCTGAAAATTGCCATTAAATCACAAACACAAGAACCGATTTCTATTTCTGATGTTAAAGTCCAAGTCTATTTTTATGACCAACAAGGAGACGAAGTTATTGCAAGCAAAGCTCCAGTCACCTCACATTGGGTGCGCTCTCCAGTCGAATGGAAAGATTCGGAACCTGAAATTTTAGAAGTCACCTACCAGCCTGACACCGTCACAGCAGATCTTTATTACGTCGGTTATGTTGTTGCTGTTTATTACAAAGGAGAACTTCAAAGTTATCGAGCTGACCCTGTCAAGTTGACCAATCAATTTCCAATCAAGGTCTTTATCGGTCAGAACGAATTATGAGACTGAAAACTAGAGGAACTTTGTCGTTCTTATGAATGTGGAAAAGTTAACCCGGATATTTCATCACTCTCGTCATGAGAAAGCTGCGAAGGCGGAGACTAATGCAGCAGCCACTCGGCTTTCTCAACTTTCACAGTAGAGAGATGATATATATCCTGGTAATTCTGACTTGAGTAAAAGTGTTACAAAATCTAAATTTAAAAAAATTATCAAATGAAGAGAAAAAAAAATTTGAGAAAGACAAAACAAAGATTGATAGAATTCTGTCTTCCAGCACCAACAAAAATGAAGCTTGGTCATTTTATGAATTGCCCACTCGCTTTAGCTTTCAGCCTTCTTGTTCTTAGCTCTCTTTTCTTCACTAGCTGCGCGTCATATGATCATCGACTCGATAATCGCGAAACAAAATATCTCGGCACAGATGGATCTCTCACGCGTCAATCCCGTCTCTCGTTGGCAGATCAAATTTCTTATTGGGATGGAGACAATATTCCAGGAGCCGCTTCAATCGTCATCGATTTAAGTGAACAGCGCCTCTATTACTATAAAGGAAATAAATTGGTCGGTATTTCTGCTGTTTCCACGGGATGCGAAGGACGCGAGACGAAAACAGGTCATTACAAAATTAACCAAAAAGATTTACATCACGTCTCCTCTTCTTGCGGTGATTATGTTAACAGCAGTGGAGAAGTGGTTGTCAAAAATGTTGTCCGCAGCGAAATTAAAATGCCTGCAGGAACACACTTTGTTGGCTCACCAATGCCTTATTTCATGAGGATTTACACAGGTGTAGGCATGCACACAGGTTTCCTTCCAGGTGTTCCTGACTCGCATGGCTGCATCAGACTTCCTGATAAAATGGCTAAAAAATTCTTTGAAGTCACTCCAATGGGGACACCTGTTACTGTTCAACGGTAAAAGATACCAGATGGTAGATGGTATTAAAAACTCTGTTTTGAAAGTTTACTAATCTTTCGAATAACGGCTTTAGAACAATACTTGTTTCATTGAAAATTAATTAATATAATTAAGATCTCAACAATGAGATACTCCCCCCTTCTTTTCTCAATCATAGGTTTGCAAAGCCTTCTTTTCTTTTTTCCAGAGGCTTTTGCCCAAGACCAAAATCCCTTTCCATTGATGATGGGTATTCGAGAACATGGAGAGCGCAAAGGCTCATCATCTACCCCTCGTGGACATGAAGAGTTACAACACGGCAACGAAAATAACAACAACTCCAGTTTAACTCAACGCGAAATGTTAGATCATGGCGGACCAAGAGAAATCATTTCTGAAGAAGAAAACTTTTCTTCCTCTCAGGAAAATTCATTGCCATTAGCAAATCCTATGGACAATAGCCCACGTCTCGTTTCAGGTTTGCCTAAAACCAGTAATCAACTCTCTTTTCCTGCTTCACTTCCAACTCATCGTGACGATAAGAGCGCTCTAAGAATATTTCTTTGTTATTATACTCGCAGTGCTGAGATCACGAAAAGAAGAGAAGCTTGCCAAGAAGAGTTAAAAAGAATGCAAAAAACCTCTTTTTCTCCTCAAAGGGAAGACCACATTTTTTTTCTCGAAAAGCTCATTCCTCTTTTAGAACAAGCTCGTATCTACCAAGACCTCATGGTCAATCATTTAATAAAAAGTCAATCTCCTGATCCTATAATCCAGCAGTTGCAGCTTCCTTACATTTTGAGTAGCAGCCTAAAAATCAATAATACTCTCAATAAAATAGAACGCATTGCAGAGCAACTTGGGCAAGATCATTTTCATTTAATGGACCTGCATATCATGCTTCAAAGCTTAGAATATCACATAGCGACCCTTCCTCTTCCCGAGGCAATTCCCTTAGTGCTGGAACAGGTAAAAACGTTAATCAACGAAGCAATGGGACATCAACGAAACTTGATCGAACAAAAAGCAGCTTATGCACAAACCTCGCACCCTCCTTATGAACAAGTAGATGCTCAAACTCAAGTAAGCATAGAAGAGCTTGCGATTAGCTGCAGAAGAGAGCAAAACCTCTACTTTAAAAAACAACGAAAGGCTTTAGATATCATACTAAATAATAGATCGATAGCTCAAAATTACTACCATCAAAGAGCATTTCAAGCTAATCAAGCAGCAGAAAAAGAAGCTCAACAACCTCAACGCTTAAATCAAATTATTGACAAGCAAACTCTTTCAGCGAATTTCTGGACAAAAGTTGAGT